>CALJIU010000105.1 GCA_937974055.1 uncultured Neomegalonema sp.
ATTGCACAGCTTGATGATCTGCGCGACCTGCTCGGTCGTATCGGGCAGCACCACAAGCATCGGCGGCTGGCGATAGGCGTTCAGCCCATCGCATTCATAGGCTTTCAGCTCCTCCACCGTGTCGATCACCTGCTCCCCCGGTACGATGGCACGCAACGCCGCAGCCAACCGCGCTTGTTTCGCGATGATATCCGGGTTCGGAACGGGCATCTCGATCATGGGGCGGCTCCTGTTACGCTGTGGCACGCAAGTTCGATATAGACGTAACATGAAAGGATACAGGTGCAAAATCGTCACGTCGGGTTGCATGGTAGGCTCTTCGGGTCTAACCGCACCCCATGCCTGATCTAACCTTCCTCTACAGCCCTCTCGCTCGCCTGCCAGAACTGACGGTGCTCGACCTTATCGCCGTGCTGTGGCTTGCTCTGCTCGTCGTCGGGATGAGCTGGTATGTCGATACCGGGCCGCAATCCGCGAACAGTGCCAGCACTATCATGCGGGCCAAGCGTATGGTCTGGATGGAGGAAATGGCCCGGCGGGAGGTGCGGATCATGGATGGCGCATTGCTGCGCGGATTGCAGCAGGGGTCCAGCTTCTTCGCCTCCACCGCCCTTATCTGCCTCGGCGGATTGCTGGCAATGATGGGACAGGCGGAGCGGCTGGCGGAGGTGGCGGATTCGATGCCGTTTGCGCATCCATCGGGACCGGATGCCTTTCGCATCCGGCTGATCGCGCCGGTGGTGATGATCGTGTTCTCGTTCTTCAAATTCGCCTGGGCGCAGCGGTTGTTCGGCTATTGCTCGGTGATGATCGGGGCCGTACCGGAATGGCGACAGGGGCGCGAGGAAGCGGCGTTGAAGGCGGCACGCGATGCGGGGCAGCTCAACTGGCTTGCGGCGCGCAGCTTTGCGCGGGGGCTACGCGGATTGTATTTCACGCTGGGGTCGCTAGCGTTCCTAATCGGGCCATTGGCCCTGATCGCGAGTGCAAGCGCGGTGGCGTTGATCATCCATCGGCGCGAGTTCCGGTCGGAGAGCCGGTCGGCGATGTTGGGCGAGTATGAGGGACGGTAACTCTACTTTCCCAACACGAAATCCGCCAACACCCCAAAATCATCGAACCGCAGCAGCGCGGGCAGGTCTTCGGCGGGGGTCTTGCGATACCCATTCGTATGCAACGCATAATCGATCCCGGCGGCCTTCGCCGTCTCGGTATCCACCTCGCTATCCCCGACGAACAACGTCCGCTCCGGCGTTGCGCCCATCAGGCGGATGGTATGGAACAGGGGTTCGGGGTCGGGCTTCTTGACGCTGAGTGTATCGCCCGCGACGACCGTAGCGAACCGCGTCGTCCAGCCCAGCGCATCGAGTACGTTGACCGTCGGGGCGTAGGGTTTGTTGGTACACATGCCCACCGGCACCGCCGCTATCGCATCCAGCATCGCGTTGACCCCCGGATAGGGCGGGTTATCGGACCCCGGCCCATCGGCGTAGAACTCGAAGAACCGCGCGATATGCGCCCTGCCCTCGTTGCCCTCGGCCTCCAACCCCCGCGAGCGCAGCATCCGCTGGGCGAAGACGTCGCCGCCATTACCGACAAAGCCGCGCACCTCGTCGATGGTCAGGGGTGCGGCGTCCTGCTCGGCGAGGAAGCGGGCGGCGATCTTCTTCACCGCCTCGGCGCTGTCGATCAGGGTACCATCGAGGTCGAAGACCACGGCATCATAGCGTGCATTCATAGGATCAGTCTTTCACGGTAATCGCGCGGGGTACATGGGCGAGGCATTCTGCGCCGGATTCAGTAATGGCGATTGTTTCGGTGATCTCGATCCCCCAATCCTGCTGCCACAGGCTGGCCATGAAATGGATTGTCATGTTGGGGCGCAGTTCGGTCATATCGCCCCGGCGGATCGACAATGTGCGCTCGCCCCAATCCGGCGGGTAGGACAGGCCGATGGAATAGCCTGAGCGGCTGTCTTTCTCGAAACCGTGGCGCGCCAGCGCGGCGGAGAATGCGCGGGCAATATGATCGCAGGCATTACCGGGGCGCGCGGCCTCGATCCCGTCGTCCAGCCCATCCAGCAACGCCTGCTCTGCCGCGAGAAAGTGGGGGGGCGGCGTGCCCAGATACAGCGTGCGCGACAGGGGGCAGTGGTAGCGGCGATAGACCCCCGCAATCTCGAAATACGTTCCCTCCCCCGCCTTCAACGGCGCATCGTCCCATGTCAGGTGACAGGCGGCGGCGTCCGAGCCGGAGGGCAACAGCGGCACGATGGCGGGATAGTCACCGCCCGCACCGCTGGCTGGATCATACCGAAGCGAGGCGTCATAGATATCGGCCACCAGATCGCATTTGCGCATCCCCACCTCGGCCCGGTCGCGGATGCGTTCGTGCATCCGTTCGACGATGCACGCCGCCTTGCGCATATGGGCGATTTCGGTATCGGATTTCACCAACCGTTGCCAATTGACCAACCCGGTCGCATCCGAGAAGCGCGCGTCGGGCAACCCCCGTTGCAGGGCGGCGAAGGCGGCGGCGCTGAACCAATAATTGTCCATCTCGACCCCGATGCGCGCCGCGCCGTGTCGCCCGCGCAGCCGTTCGGCCAGCAGGTCCATCGGGTGACGCTCGGTCGATTGCACGTATTCGTCGGGATAACCGAAGACCGCTTCATCCGCCATGTAGCATGTACGCAGCGCCCCCTTGGCGTCGATGCCGCGCCCGAACCATTCCGGCGGACCATCCGGCCCAACGATCACCGCCTGATGAACGTAAAAGGACCACCCGTCATACCCGGTCAGCCATGCCATATTCGACGGATCCGACACGATCAGCAGATCGACACCCGCCTGCGCCATCGCCGCACGGGTACGGGCGATACGGCCTTCGTATTCTTCGACCGTAAATGACGCTTCCGGGCGCAGCATTGTCAGACGCGCTCCATGCCGAACAGCATCCGCCCGATTAGCGCGACGGTGCCATCGGGGTTCACGCGCACGGCGGCCCCCTCGCCCGATCCCAGCAACCCGCCAATCAGGCGCGAAGCGTTGGAGGTATGCGTGACCATGACGCTCGGCCCGCCTTTCGTCGCTGCTTCGACCATGAAGCGGTGCAAACGGCGCATCTTTTCGGATTCGGTACCCGATACATCGGAGAATGAGTTGAGAGCGGGCGAAGGGACGACCGGGCCGATATCCATCAGGTTCGCGGTATCCACGCAACGGCACCATTGGCTTGTATAGACCGCGCTTGGCTCAAGATCGCGGTCGCGTAGCCAATTGCCGATTTCCACCGCCTGCGCCCGGCCCACATCATCCAAGTTGCGCTGCGTTCCACAATCGCCCAAGGCAAAATCCGTCGGGTCGTTATGGCCCGGTGCCAGCGCATGACGCAGAATGAGGGTATGGCCGGGGGTTTTCAGCGTTGCAAGAAAACGGTCTTGATCTTCCGCGCTGGGCTTGAACGTGCTCGCCCATGACGGACTGGCCAGCAGCAGCGAGCCTGCGAGAAAACCACGTCTGTTCAAAAAGCTCATCAATCCATCCTTAAACCGGGCAGTAACAGTGCTTTCCTTTTCACTATTCCACCCCACCATCGCAGCACAAGCGCCCTGCCCGCCCGATTCAGCATATGCGACGGTGCATTCCTATAATGGAACAAAAGAGTGATTTTCATCACTAATCAAGTACAGGAAGCCCGGTATCGTTGACGTTCCAAGGGCGTGCTGTAATGTATGCCCGGAACACTGGATTGGTCCGATATTCGCATTCGACCCATCTTTGACTGGCCTGACAAGTCGGGCACTGACCATGATGAAAACAGGAATTTGACCGTGGCAATGAAGAAATCGTCCAGTACAGCGGCACTCCCGGCTTCGTCGGGCCGTCCAAACATTCTGCGCGGCATCGCCCTCGGTGTGGCGGCAAGCGCGCTGCTGACCGGGTGCGGGGCAATCTATTACCCCGTCTATGCCCCCAGCGAGCAGGCGTTGCTGATCAAGGATGACGAGCGCTTTCCCTACGACCTTCAGATCGTCAACCTGACCATCGCCTCGGCACAGGAGGCGAATGTCCGCTGGCCCTACCAGCCGCGCTCGGTACCGTCGATCCTACAGGGTAACCTCGTTCCGTCGCTATCGAAGGCGTATACCCCCGGTCGTCTGGCACAAGCCGATGGTCCGGTTCAGGCTTACGCGACCTCGCAATCGGTGCGCACCAACCTGCCGAACGATCCCATCACGTCCTACAAGATCGGTAAGGGCGACGTACTACAAATCGCCAATGTCGCCGGCAATGATCAGGCCGCCACCAATGCGCAGATGCAGGGCACCTATCTCGTCGATCAGCAGGGCCGCGTCTTCGTGCCTCAACTCGACTATATCGACGTGCTCGGCAAAGACGTGCAGCAGATTCGCGCCGAAGTGCTGGACCGGATGAAAAAGGTCTTCATCTCACCCGTCGCACTCGTCAACGTCACCAGCTTCAAGAGCCAAAGCTATTCGATCACCGGGCGCAGCATCAAGCCGATCGCCGCTCAGGTAACGATGCAACCCGTCACGTTGCGCGAGGCATTGCTGCAAGTGGCGGCGGCAAGCACGATCTACGATGATGCCACCGTCGAACTGGTGCGCAAGAGCGGTCAGCGATACAGCGTTCCATATTCGCAGGTCGCCTATCGGGGCGCGGGCGCGGGCACGGTCATGCGGGATGGCGACCAAGTCATCATCCGCGACCCCTCTGGCGAAAGCGCCCAGCAGGCAGAACTGCGCCGCACGCTCGAATCGGTCAATCTCGATACCCAACGCATCGACCTACAACGTCAGCAGATTTCGGCCTCTCAGACGCAAAGCCGTCTGACGCAACAGCAGCTCGAACTGAGCCGCAACAACGATCTGCGCGCCGCCGAAACGCTGCGTGTGACGCAGGAACGGCTCGAACTCGACCGGTTGCGCCTGCAACGCGAGGAGGAAACCGCACGCCTCGCCGCCCAAGCGGACCAGCGCGCGAACGACACCCTCGACCTCGCCCGCCAGCGCGAACAACGCGAAGCCCGCGCACTCGAACTGCAACAGCTACGGGAACAGCGCGAGGCGCAAAGCCTCGAACTGCAGCGCCTGCGCGAGCAGCGTGAAGCGAATGCGCTCGAACTTCAGCGCCAGCGAGAGCAGCGCGAAGCGACCGCCCTCGAATTGCAGCGCGCACGCGGCGACCGCGAGGCGACGACCCTGCAGCTTTCGGCGGCCCGCGAGGAACGCGAACGCGCGGCCCTCGAACTTCAGCGCCAGCGTTTGCAGCAAGAGGCGCAGGAATACACTCTCCGCGAAGGCCAATTCGACCTTCAGCGTCAGGATCAAATCCTGCGCGAGCGTGCGGATGCACGGGGCCGGGCCAACCTCGAAATCTCGCGCCTGACCACGAGCCAGGCTCTCAACGCCCTAGACCGCGACCACGTCTTCGTGGCGGGCGAGGTGGGCCAAACGACGCGGATGCCGATGCCCTACGGATCATCGCTGAGTCTCGCCGATGCGCTTTACGAGGCGCGCGGCATCGACCCCGTGACCGGCAACCCGTCGGGCGTGCATGTCGTGCGCACCGAGAACGGCGACTCGGTACGGGCGAAGGTCTATGTCTTCAAACTCGACGCCCAAAACATCGCCAACCTGTCGGCGGCGACGGTGTTCAAGATGCGCCCGGATGACGTGCTCTACGTTACGCCGCAGCCGGTGACGAACTGGAACCGCACTCTGACGCAAATCTTGGGCGGCACGAACGCTCTCGTCGGCGCGGCAAGCCGGGGTATCGGCGGCTGATAGCGGATCATCCGGTCCGAAGACGATGAAAGGCCCCTCGATATCCGGGGGGCCTTTTCGTTATCCGAGAACGATGTCGAAAACGCCCGTGCCGCCCGCGAAATCGACCGTCACGGCATCACGCATCGCGGCAGTGCGCAGCGAGCGGTAGAGGAAATCGCGCTCGTTGCCCGCATCATCGGCGAAATACATCTGCAACGGCGTCTTCTCGAAACCCGGCCCCGCCGCATAGAAATGCAGGTGCCGCGTGCGCCCCGCATACGCACCGGGGCGGATAGTGCGGAACCTGTACCGGCCCTGTGCATCCGCACGCACGACGCCGTAACCCTGAAAATTCGGATCGAGCGGTGCGTTGGAGGTATCGCGGCTGTGGCTGTATCGGCCATGGACATTCGCCTGCCACAACTCGACCACGGCCCCCGGAATGGGCCGGGCGTCGGTGCCGAGTACCTGCCCCTCCACCGTGATGATCTCTCCGGCAGCCGGGGCATTGCCGGCCATCGTGACGAGATCGAAATCGCTTTCGCGCGGCAGAACATCGGGGAAGAACGGCCCTGTCGTCTGGGGCGGGGTGGGGGCCAGCGCAAGGGCGGGGGTCGCGAAGCCGGTGCTGGCGGCTCCGATAAGGGCCTGTCTGCGAGAAATCATCGTTACATCCTTTTCACTGCGCCAAACTGCGCGTTTGCACGCGAAGCGTGGTGAAACTACGGTTCTGTATGTCGAGATATAGGCGCGAAAGCGCGGGGGCCGAATGAACTTCACGATACCGGGCGAGATCGAGGCGCATCGCCAGCGTCTGCGCGACTTCATCGATGGCGAGGTCATGCCGCTGGAAGCGGACCGCACGGCCTATGATGAGCATGAGAATATCGCGCACGGGCCGCTTGCAGACATGCGCGCCAAGGCGAAATCACTAGGCCTGTGGTCGCCGCAAGCGCCCGTCGCGCGGGGTGGGATGGGCCTGTCGATGACGGCGCGGGCGGTGTTGTACGAGGAGGCGAACCGCTCGATCTTTGGCCCGGTCTGCATCAATGCCGCCGCGCCCGATGACGGCAATATCTCGGTGATGGCACAGATCGGCACGCCGGAGCAGCAGGATTGGTGGATGCAGCCCATCATCGAAGGCGCGGTGCGCTCCGCCTTCGCGATGACCGAGCCTGCGCCGGGGGGCGGGTCGGACCCGTCGATGATCCGTACGACCGCGACGCGGACCGATAGCGGCTACGTGCTGCACGGGCGCAAATGGTACATTACCGGCGCGGCGGAGGCGAAGCACTTCATCGTCGTGGCAAAGACCTCGGACGATCCACGCAGCGGGCTGACCGCGTTTCTGTTCCATGCCGACCAGCCGGGATGGCGGATCGTGCGGCGCATCGGGATCATGGGACCGGAGGAGCATGGCGGGCATTGCGAGCTGGACTTCGATGGGTTGGAAATCCCGGCTGAGAACGTGCTGATCGGTGAAGGACGCGGCCTGAAGCTGACCCAAACACGCCTTGGCCCCGCGCGCCTGACCCATTGCATGCGCTGGCTCGGCCTCGCCCGCCGCTGTGTCGAGATCGCACGGGCCTATGCCGAAGAGCGCGAAGGTTTCGGCATCCGACTGATCGACCGTGAGAGCATTCAGATGATGCTGGGCGGTTTGGCGGCGGATATCGAGACGGGGCGGCTGCTGACGATGAAAGCCGCGTGGGAGATCGACCGGGGCGGATTTGCCCGCAGGGAGGTGTCGATGGCGAAGATTCACGTCGCCAACCTATTGCACAAAGCCGCCGATACCGCGATCCAGATCAACGGCGCGCGCGGCTATTCAAAGGATACGCCGCTGGAATGGATCTATCGCTACGCGCGTCAGGCGCGGCTGGTGGACGGGGCGGACGAGGTGCATAAAATGGTGCTGAACCGAGAATTGGCGGGGGCGGGGGATGGTTTCTTCGCATGGCCCGTGGATGACTGACACCGATTTCGACCCCGCCACGCTGCAGGCGTTTTTGGACGATGCCTTTGGTGCAGGCGACATGGCACTGGAGCGGATTGGCGGGGGGCAGTCGAACCCGACCTATTTCGTCACGCATGGCGGTGCGCGGATGGTGCTGCGCAAAAAGCCGAACGGCGCGACCCTGCGTGGGGCGCACGCGGTGGACCGGGAGTTCCGCATCCTCGGCGCGTTGCAGGGGACGGCGGTGCCGGTGCCACGCCCGATCCTATACCATGATGACCCTGCGACGCTGGGCGCGCCATTCTACCTGATGGAGCGGTTGGAAGGGCGAGTCTTCAGCGATTGCGCCCTGCCCGATCTGGCCCCGGCGGAGCGAGAGGCGATCTATCTGTCTATGGGCGAGACTCTGGCGCGGCTGCACGCGGTGCGGCCCGATGCGGTGGGCCTGGGCGATTATGGGCGACCGGGTGGCTATTTCGAGCGGCAAATCGCGCGGTGGTCAGGGCAGTGGGAGGCGTCATCCAGCGACCCGATCCCGGCACTGGATACGCTGATCGACTGGCTGCGCGCGCATATGCCTGAGGATGACGGGGCCGTATCGATTGCCCATGGTGATTTTCGGCTGGGCAATATGATGATCCACCCGACCGAACCGCGCGTCATCGCCGTGCTGGATTGGGAGTTGTCGACACTGGGGCATCCGCTGGCTGATCTGGGGTTCTGCTGTATGCCGTGGCATACGGGACCGGACGAATATGCGGGGCTGCTAGGGCTGGACCGGGTGGCGCTCGGTATACCCGGCGAGGCGGATTTCGTGGCGCGCTACATGCAGCACGCGCTGCCCACTGCGCCGCTGGAACGGTTTCACATCGCCTTCGCGCTGTTTCGGTTTGCCGTGATCTTCGTGGGGATTGCCGACCGGGCGAAGGCCGGGAATGCGGCGTCGGATGAAGCGGAATCGCTGGGACCACTGGCGCCGCGATTTGCGCAGCGGGGCTTAGACGTGGCGACGGGGGTGCAGGAGTTTCTGGAGCGGTAGACGCATCCCATCACTCTGCCCCGCGCTGAGATGCGGAGCGCCGACAGTCACCGCACTTTCTCGTGGAGACTCAGGGTCTGCGCCCGGAGCAGACCAGAAGTTCGGCGTTATCCCAACCAACGCTTACGGCGACGGTACGAGCGGACGTCGCGATAGGATTTACGGCCCTCATCCGACATACCGAGATAAAATTCCTTCACATCCGGGTTCTCGCGCAATTCGGCGGCAGGGCCGTCCATGACGACACGGCCCGATTCGAGGATATAGCCGTAATGCGCGAAACGCAGGGCGACGTTGGTGTTTTGCTCGGCCAACAAGAAGGTCACGCCCTCGCGCTCGTTCAGATCCTTAACGATGCCGAAGATTTCCTCGACCAATTGCGGGGCAAGGCCCATTGACGGCTCGTCTAGCAGCACCGTTTCAGGACGGCTCATCAGGGCGCGACCGATGGCGCACATCTGCTGCTCACCGCCGGAGGTGTAGCCCGCCTGAGACTTGCGGCGTTCCTTGAGGCGTGGAAAATAGTTGTAGACCATCTCCAGATCGCTGCTGACCTTTCCACGCCCGTCGCGGCGGGTGTAGGCCCCGGTCATCAGGTTTTCTTCGATGGTCAGGTGTTCAAAGCAGTGGCGGCCTTCCATGACCTGAATGACGCCCTTCTTGACCAGATCGGCGGGCATCAGGTTGGCCGTACTCTCGCCATTGTACCGGATCGAGCCTTTCGTGACCTCGCCCCGTTCGGAGTGCAAGAGGTTGGAAATCGCCTTGAGCGTCGTCGTCTTGCCCGCGCCGTTACCACCCAGCAGCGCGGTGATACCGCCCTTTGGCACCGAGAGGCTGACGCCTTTCAGCACGAGGATCACGTGATTGTAGATCACCTCGATATTGGCGACGTCGAGGACGGCCTCGTTTGCGAGGACGTCGGTTGCAGGTGTCGAGGCGGTGTCGAGCATGGGGCGGCTCCGGGCTGGTTGAACCTGCCCCGACCATAAGCCGGGGCCTGTCTTTATTGCAGAAGGCCCCGGCCCATTGGCCGGGGCAGGAAAGGGTAGCGATTAGCTACAGGCTTCTTCGACCTTGTTTTCCTTCGCATAAGCGCTGGAATCCTCGTCGATGAGGCCGCCGATCACGTCCATGTCGGTTTCGGCATAGTCGCTGATCTGGTTCCACTTACCCGCTTTCGCGTCCCACTGGTTGACCGAGGCAAGGCCGGGACCGCCGTGGTTTTCGCAGGAGACTTTGAACGCTGGACCGAAGTTCGGCAGGCCGAGTTCAGTCATCGCCTCTTCGGTGATTTCCAGTGCTTCCATCCCGTCGCGCATCATCGCAGGGGTGATATCCGCCGTGTCGTGGATTTCCTGCGCCTTCTTAGCCGCTTCGACAGCGAGCATGGCCGCATACATGCCACGGTTGTACAAAACCGTTCCGTGCTGATCGCCCGCGCCGGTGGCGTTGCCCTCGTCATAGACGTATTTTTTCAGATCGTCATAGACCGGGAAGTCATCGCCAACGCCGTGGAAGTTGAGCGCTTTGTAGCCATCGGCCTTTGCGCCAACGGGCTTCACGTCGTTCTCGGAACCGGACCACCAGACGCCGATGAAGTTTTCCATCGGATAGCGGATGTTCGCCGCTTCCTGAATGGCGGTCGCGTTCATCACGCCCCAACCCCACATCGTCACGTAATCAGGCTTTTCACGGCGAATCTGGAGCCACTGGGATTTTTGCTCCTGACCGGGGTGATCGACTGCGAGCAGCGATAGCTTGAAGCCGTGCTTTTTCGACAGCTCCTCCAGCGTGCGGATTGGCTCCTTACCGTAAGCGGAGTTGTGATAGACGAGGGCGAGGGTCTTGCCCTTGATGTCACCATCGTTGATGTCGAGCAGGTGGTTGACCACTGCCGATGCGCCATTCCAGTAGTTGGCGGGGTAGTTGAAGACGGTGTTGAACACCTTGCCGTTGGCGGCAGAGGTACGGCCATAGCCCATCGTGTGCAGCGGGATGCCGTCTGCGGCAGATTTCGGGATCAACTGGTAGGTGATGCCGGTCGAAAGCGGCTGATAGACCAGCGCGCCCTCGCCTTTCGTGGACTCATAGCACTCAACACCTTTTTCGGTGTTGTAGCCGGTCTCGCATTCGATGACCTTGACCATCTCGCCACCGATGCCACCGTCACGCGCGTTGACCAGCTTGAAGTAGTCTTCGTAGCCATCGGCGAAGGGGATGCCGTTCGCGGCATAGGGACCGGTGCGGTAGCTGAGTGATGGGAACACCAGATCGGCGAAAGCGGGGGTAGCCGCGAAAGGCGCGGTCATCGCGCCAACGAGGGCCATTGCGGTGAGGGTCTTGAGTTTCATTTGTCGTCTCTCCCTATTGGATTTTTTTATCGTATCGGTCTTTGCGGCGAAGTCTTGATCGTACGCCGGTTTAGTGCGGAAATGGCCACAGACGCAGCTTTTCCTTGATTACACGCCATAGCTGCGCCAGCCCGTGCGGTTCCAAGATCAGGAACACGATGATGAGCAGGCCAACGATGGCGAATTCCAGATGGGTCGCAATATCGGTCGGCCAGCCCAGCGTGCCAACCAACACGTTCTTCAACAGCACCGGCAACAGCACCATGAACGCCGCCCCTGCGAAGGAGCCGAAGATCGAGCCTAGACCGCCGATGATGACCATGAACAGCACGAGGAACGATTTCTGGATGCCGAACACCTCGCCCACTTCGACCGCGCCAAGATACACCGAGAACAGCAACGCCCCGGCAACGCCGATGTAGAAGGACGAGATGCCGAAGGCGGTTAGCTTGGCCTTGAGCGGGTTCACGCCGATGATTTCGGCGGCGATGTCCATGTCGCGGATCGCCATCCACGACCGGCCCAGATGCCCGCGCGTCAGGTTGCGGGCGATGATCGCCAGCACCACGACGAGAACGAGGCAGAAGAGGTAGGTGACGGGGGCGGAGGTCTCGGCACCCGTGATCTTGTAGCCGAACAGCGTGCGTTCCGGGGCGTTGATCTGGCCCGATGCCGAGTAGTTGTAGAACCACGCCACCTTGTTGAACAACCAGACGAGGAAGAACTGCGCCGCCAGCGTGGCCACGGCGAGGTAGAACCCCTTGATACGCAGGGATGGCAGGCCGAACAGCATACCGACGAGCGCGGTTACCACACCCGACAGCAGGACGCAGAACAGGATGTTCAGGTCCGGAAAGCCGGTCATCAGCTTGTAGCAGGAATAAGCCCCCACCGCCATGAACCCACCCGTACCGAGGCTGACCTGTCCGCAATATCCAGTCAGGATATTCAACCCGATGGCGGCGATGGCGTAGATCAGGAAGGGCATCAGGATAGCATTTGCCCAGTAGTCGTTGATGATAAACGGCACGACGAGGAAGGCAAAGGCCAGCACCACGTAATACCGCCAGCGGTCGAACGCGATGGGAAAGGTCTGCCCGTCTGCCCGGTAGGTCGTCTTGAAATCACCGACTTCGCGATAGAGCATCAGTTAGCCTCTCTAACCAGTATCGCAACGCCATGCGGCAGCGCGCAAAGTTCGATATTGATCCCCCCATGCGGGGGGATGACGGCAGTGCGGAGGTCATACACGTTCAATGATCTTCTCCCCGAACAGGCCCTGTGGACGGAAAACGAGGAAGATGAGCGCAAGCATATAGGCGAACCAGTTCTCCGTCGCACCACCCAAGAAGGGTGCGCCGATCAAGAACTCGAACATCTTCTCACCCACGCCAATGATAAGGCCGCCGATGATCGCACCGGGGATGGAGGTGAAACCGCCGAGCATCAACACCGGCAAGGCTTTCAACGCGATGAGGGAGAGCGAGAACTGCACCCCCGATTTCGCACCCCACATCACCCCGGCCACCAACGCCACGAACCCGGCGATGGACCAGACGATCACCCAGATGGTGCGCAGGCTGATACCGACCGACAGAGCCGCTTGGTGGTCGTCGGCCACGGCGCGCAGGGCGCGGCCCGTCTTGGTGTATTGCGAGAACAGCACCAGCGACGTCACCAGCAAAACGGCGGCCACTGTGGCGTAGATATCGAGGGTATCGAGATAGAAGCCGTAGAAGTCATCACCGCCAAGGAAAGCGGTACTCTCCTCGATGAAGACATTGCCGCCCTGCGGGATGCCGACATCAAGGGTCTTGATCTCCGCCCCCCACATCAGATCGCCGAACCCTTCCATAAAGTACGCCAGCCCGATGGTGGCCATGAATAGGATGATGGGTTCCTGATTGACGAGATGCTTTAGGATCAATCGCTCGACAAGGATCGCAAAGACGATCATCACGCCGACCACGAGTAAGATCGATATCAATGTCGGCACGTTCCAGCCGAAATAGTGGACCTTTGTGCCCAACGCCGCGTTGATCATATGCGAGAACGGCACGATCCCCGTCTGGATACCGACCAGCGTTTGCGCAGCGAACAGGGCCATGACGCCCTGCGCGTAGTTGAAGATGCCGGATGCCTTGAAGATCAGCACGAAACCGAGGGCGACGAGCGAATACATAACCCCGGCCATGAGACCGTTGAGCATGACCTCGACGCCGTAATAGAAACTAGCGGGCATAGGGGGCCTCCAAAGAAATCCGCTGTCCCGCAGGCAGACGCAGAACCTCAATGATCATCGCAGGCTTTACCAAGGCTGCGGGTTTGCGCCCGGAGCGGCGCGCTACGTGGATCTCAATCATGGGCCACCCCCAGATACGCATCGATGACTTTCTGGTTCGAGCGCACTTCCTCCGGCGTGCCGTCGCCGATCTTCGCGCCGTAATCCATCACGACCACGCGATCGGAGATATCCATGACCACGCCCATGTCATGCTCGATCAGGGCGATAGTGGTACCGAATTCGTCGTTCACGTCGAGGATGAAGCGGCTCATATCCTCCTTCTCCTCGACGTTCATGCCGGCCATCGGTTCATCGAGCAGCAAGAGTTGCGGGTTCGACGCCAGCGCGCGGCCCAGCTCGACGCGCTTTTGCAGGCCGTAGGGAAGGCTGCCGACGGGGGCTTTGCGGATCGCCTGAATTTCGAGGAAATCGATGATCTTTTCGACGCGCTCGCGGTTTTCGATCTCCTCACGCTCTGCCGGGCCTTTCCAGAAAGCCTGCGACAGTATGGAGGTATTCATGTGGATCAGGCGACCCGTCATGATGTTGTCGAGGGTCGACATACCCTTGAACAGCGCGATGTTCTGGAAGGTGCGGGCGATACCCTGCCGCGCGATTTCGTAAGGCTTCATCGGACCGCGCTCCGCGCCCCGGAACCAGACCTCGCCCTCTTGCGGATGGTAAAAGCCGTTGATGACGTTGAGCATCGAAGACTTGCCCGCGCCGTTCGGCCCGATGATCGCGCGCACTTCGCCCTCTCGGATATCGAAGGAGATATCCTTGATCGCGGTCACGCCGCCGAAGCGCAGGGTGATGTTCTTCATCTCCATCACCACGCCGCCGATCTTGCGACCATCGGGGGTGGTATAGGGTTCGGGGGAGGTGGTCATCGTCGATCCATCCATTATTCCGCTGCCTCCGCCATCTCAGGGAAGACCCGCA
>CALJIU010000106.1 GCA_937974055.1 uncultured Neomegalonema sp.
GGGCCATCGCCGCTGGGCGGGGGGTAGTTTGGTGTGTCCGCTGTTTGCTATAATATCAATGGCGGCGATCATTGACCGCTCTGTTCCGGGCGCAGACCCGGAACCCCGATAGGCGGAGCGCGGCTCTGCGAGGCTCCGGGTTTTCGCCCGGAGCAGAGTGAAAAAGTGAAAACGGTCGGCGGTTTCCGCCATCCGTATCATTCCCCGTGAAGGCGGGAAATCTACTTTGAAACAAGCCTCTACGTTTGATGGGGAGCAAAACGCCACCATTCGCACGAACCGAAAAATGGATACTCCGCCTGCGCGGAGTATGACAGTTCTTGTTTGCAAATGCTGTACGGGTGCTGGGCTGTCAGTGTGCGAACAAGATGCGTGCATTCGGTAGGCCCCCGCGCCGGAGTCTCGCCCGACACTGCTGCACTGTGCGAGGCCCCGGCGCGGGGGCCGGGGATGCGTGACTCATAGTCTTTGAGAACGGATACTCTATTTAGGCTTCCAGCCGCCGCCCTGTTCTTCGTAATCGAAGGTGAAGCCTTCCAACCGTTCCGGCGATGCTTGCTCGCGGACGAGGGCATTCGTTGCCGTTTCGATGCGGTCTTCGAGTAGCGCCATGAACTCGTTCTTGGCCAAGCCCGGTGGGATCGGTTCCAGAAACTCCATCGCGCAGGCCGCCGGGTATTTCTTCCATTCGCGGCGCGGCCAGACCAGACCCAGCGACAGCGCAACGGGGGTCGCGGGCACAGCCAACGCATCGTAGATGTGCCAGACCCCGCCACGATAGCGCAGCTTGCGCCCCGGATGCATCAGCGTGCCTTCGGGATAGATCAGGATGGGCCGACCCTCGCCATGCACACGCTGCGCCCCGGCAAGCACTTCGGGCAGTTGGTTCTTGCGCTCGCCCTCGACGGATACCTTGATATGCCCCAGCTTTCGGACGATGCCGCCGACCAGCGGGTAATTATCCAACTCGCGCATTGCGATGGCCCCGTATTCGGGGAACAGCGCCCCCATCAGGGCCACGTCCAACTCGCTTTGGTGCTTGCTGACCAATAGGGCGGGCGTCCCGTTCAGCCGGTCCAGCCCCCGCACTTCCACCGTCGCGCCCAACACATTGCGCACCAGCCAGACGGTCGCGCGGCACCATCGTGCATACATCCAGCGAACCGGGCCGTTACCCCCGACCAGCGATACCGGCACCGAAACCACCGCCATGACGAGGGTCACGGCATAAAAGCTGAGATTGAAAAAGACGTGGCGCACGGGCCTATTTCCCTTCGCCGAACTTGTCCGCGATCAACGCTTCGAGCGCGTCGAGATACTCGGCGGCATCCTCGCCCTCCGCATCGACGGTGATGACCGACCCCTTTGCCGCGACGAGCGTCAGCAAGTCCATCAGCGAGCGTGGGTCGGCCCGTTCGCCGTTGAACCGCACCGTCGCGTCACAGGCAAAACGCTCGGAAAGCTCGACGACCTTCACCGATGCGCGGGCGTGCAGGCCGCGTTCATTGACGATTTCTATGTGTCGAAAGTGATGATCGGCCATGCGTGGGTCAGGCATCCATCGCCGGTGATAGGGCCGGGGCGACGTCGATATACTTGCGTCCCGCCTCGATCCCCAGTTTCACGACACGGGACAGGGTGCCCCGCTCACGGGCCTTTGCGATGGTGACCAGCATCGGCAGATTAACCCCGGTCACGATCATCTCGCGCCCCTGCACCCCCTCACGCGAGGCAAGGTTGGAGGGGGTGCAGCCGACCATATCCGTCAGGATCAAGACACCATCGTCATTTGCGGGCCGCACGGCATCGATGGCGGAGGCAATCTCGGCCTGTTTATGGCTGACGCTGTCATGGCCGTTCACCGAAACGAAGGTCAATTGCCGCTGCGTTCCCAATACATGCTCCACCGCTGCGCAAAGCTCCTCGCCGATCCGGCCATGTGTAACGAGAACGATGCCGATCATGCGCTGACTGCTCCCGCTAGGGCGGCGGTGCGCGGGCGGCTCGGCGCGGTCTTTCGCAGATCACGGTGGCGTACGGCGGGGGCATATCCGGCCCCGCGCAGCATAGCCCCCAGGCGTTCGGACACGGCGACCGAGCGGTGCTTGCCCCCGGTGCAGCCGATGGCGACGGTCAGATAGCTTTTCCCCTCGCGCCGATAGAGCGGGATCACCTCGCGCAGCAGCGCGGAAAGGTTGTTGAACACCTCCGTAAAGCCCATGCTATTCGCGACGAAGGTATCGACCTCTTCATCGAGGCCGGTGGACGAGCGCAATGCCGGATTCCAGTACGGATTGGCCAGAAAGCGCACGTCGAACATGATATCCGCCTCGCGCGGCGCGCCCTTCTTGAACCCGAAGGAGAGGATGGTGATCGACATGCCGTCGCCGCTTTCCTCCGAAAACCGCTCCTGCACTTCGCGGCGCAGTTCGGTCAGCGATAGGTCGGTGGTGTCGATGGCGATATCGGCCTGTTCCTTCAACGGCACGATGACGGAACGCTCCATCACCAGCGCCGCCTCCACCGTATCGCCTGACATGGGATGGCGGCGGCGTGTCTCGGTAAAGCGGCGCAGCAATGTCTCGTTCGAGCAATCGAGGAACAGTAGCGTCACTTCCAAATCGGAGCGGGCGCGCAGGGAGGATACGGCGTCAGCGAACAGCTCGGTCGTGAAGCCGTTCGTGCGCTCATCAACACCGATGGCCACGCGCACACTGCGCGAACCGGACCCGACGAAATCATCCATGATCGCGTGCAACAGCCGAATCGGCGGATTATCGACGGTTTCAAACCCGCAATCGGCCAATGCGCCAAGCGTAGAGGTCTTCCCCGCCCCGGAAACACCCGTGACCAGAACGAGGCGAACCGCCGGACGCCCCGCAAGGGTCGTACCGGAGAACGCATCTGTTTGGGGGGTTCCCGTTTTTTCGACCACCGCTTCTATCCTGTTGCCAAAAATAGAAGGTAACACACTCACCGAATTTGCAAGTCAACAACGTGCAATTCGCGATAAAGCTTTCGTAAATTACCCACCTTGCTGGCGCTACATCGGCACCCGAATGACGAACCGCGCCCCGCCTTCACTGCGGTTTTCTGCCCGGATGGTGCCGCCATGCGCCTCGACGATCTGGCGAGAAATTGACAGGCCAAGGCCCGAATGTCGCCCGAAAGCCTCGGATTCGGGGCGTTCGGTGTAGAAACGCTCGAAGATCGAATCGAGGTTGTCTTCAGGAATGCCCGGCCCGGAATCCTCCACGACGATAACGGCGGCATTCATTTCATCGCGCCATGCGGAGACGACGAGCGTGCCGCCTTCTGGGCTGAAGGAAATGCCATTCGTGATGACATTTGCCAAGACCTGCGCGATGCGGCTTTCGAGACCGCGCACGCGCAGGGGCGAACCCGGCGTTTGCGCGACCAGCCGGACACCGCGCTCATCGGCGTTTTGGGCGAGGATATCGGTCGTCGTCTCGACCAGCGCGCCAAGGTCGAAAGGCGCGCGCTCCTCGCGGACCAGTTCGGCGTCGAGGCGGGAGGCGTTGGAGATATCGGTGACGAGGCGGTCGAGGCGGTCGACATCTTCGCGAATCACCGTGTAGAGGCGCTCGCGCGATTCGGGGGTCTTGGCGTAGTCGAGCGTTTCGGTGGCCGAGCGTAGGGACGACAGCGGGTTTTTGATCTCATGGGCGACATCGGCGGCAAAGCTCTCGATGGCGTCGATTCGCCCGTAGAGCGCGTCGGTCATGCGCCGCATCGACAGCGACAGGTTGCCGATCTCATCGGCGCGGCTGGTCAGGTCGGGGATTTCGACCCGTTCGGAGACGGAAAGCTGGGCCTCGTTCTCGCGGGCGGCCTCTGCGGCGCTGGCGAGGCGGCGCAGGGGGCGGGCGATGCTGCTGGCGAGGACGAAGGCGAGGAGGATCGACACAAGAGCGGCAACGATGAAGATGCGCAGGATTTCGATGCGGCCCGCGCGGATCACCCGGTCGATATCGCCGCCCTCGGTGGACAGGACCAACACGCCCATCACCACCTTTAGCCGCCGCATCGGGACGGCAACCGAGACGATCAGCTCGCCCCGGCTGTTCTGACGCTGGGCCACCGCCGTTTCGCCGCGCGCGGCCTGATAGACCTCGATATCGTCGGTGATGCCCGCCACCGATGTCTCGATGTAGATCGGCAGATCGCGTTTTTGCAAGACGAGCGCGGCGCGGCTGTACAGTTCCTCGATCCACAGGAGCAGGCCGCTGGCCCCATCCAAGGGCGGCAGGCGGCGCGTTTCGACATCGCTCTGGGCGGCACCGAGGCTGCGGGTATCGCCGATCAGGCGGCCATTGCGGTAAAGCTGTGCCCGCTGGTCGGTGCGCAGGGTCAACTGGCGCAGCACGGCATTGGCCGCTTTGAGGTCGAACTCGCTTTTTTCGGGGCCGGTCGAGGCGATTTCGGCAATCGCGGTGGAGAGGATATGCGCCTCGGTCGCCAGTGATTCGACGCGCACCTGGATCAACTCGTCCCGCATCTGGTTGAGATAGAGGACGGAGGCGACGAGGATGCACAGGCCTGCGAGGTTGATCGCCACGATCCGCCGGGTGAGCGACCGCATGGGGCTGGTGAGGATCGCCCGCATGTCCTGTAGAAAGCCGGGGCGCGGGGCGGCGCTGGCCCTGCCCTCGCCCCCGGCGCGCGATTCGCCGAAATCCGAAACCGCGCGCACAGGAACGTCATCGTCCCGCGCCGACAGGGGGGGAGCGGCGAAAGACGACGGGGAATCAGGATTCGCGATATCGGTATCCGACGCCATACAATGTCTCGATTGCCGCGAAATCATCGTCCACGACTTTGAATTTCTTGCGGATGCGTTTGATGTGGCTGTCGATGGTGCGGTCATCGACATAGACCTGATCGTCATAGGCCGCATCCATCAGGGCATCGCGGCTTTTCACGAAACCGGGGCGCGTAGCCAACGCCTGAAGGATCAGGAACTCGGTCACGGTGAGCGTGACGCCTTCGTTCTTCCAGATGCAGGAATGGCGCAGCGGGTCGAGCGTCAGGCTGCCCCGCGTCATCACCTTGTCGTTCTCGGCCCGCTCGCCGCCATCGATCTGGGCGTCACGGCGGCGCAGGACCGCGCGGATACGCTCGATCAACAGGCGTTGGGAGAACGGCTTGCGGATGTAGTCGTCGGCCCCCATGCGCAGGCCGAGCACTTCGTCGATTTCCTCGTCCTTGGAGGTCAGGAACAGGACCGGCATGTCCGATTTCTGGCGCAGACGGCGCAGCAGTTCCATCCCGTCCATGCGCGGCATCTTGATATCCAGCACGGCCACATCGGGCGGCGTTTGACTTAGCGCGGTGAGGGCGGCGGCCCCGTCGGAATAGGTGCGCACCTCGAACCCGTCCGCCTCCAACGCGATGGAGACAGAGGTCAGGATGTTGCGGTCATCGTCCACAAGGGCAATCGTCGGCATGTCATTCTCCGGCCAGCAAACCCGGCCAATCCCCCGATCATACGCGGATCGCGGAAGTGGCACAATCATCCCTGATACGGGCAGGAATGTGATTTCCGGCGCGCAGCGGAGGAAGACACCATGAATTTACGGATGGCGATGGCAGCGCGCGCTTGACATTTGGGGAATTTTCGTGTCGTTTGTTCTTGTTTTGTTTTCAACGAGGACGCGCACTACCCATGAGTTGGACCCGCTGCATCGAGATCAATCGCGAAGATTTGCTGCCCATTGTGGCGCAGATTCTCGCGATGCTGGGCGGTGGCGAGACTTTGCTGCGGCATATGCATCTGGCGATTTTGG
>CALJIU010000107.1 GCA_937974055.1 uncultured Neomegalonema sp.
AGCAAATCTGGGGCGAAACGCCCCCGCCCGTCACCCGTATCGGCCTGATCGCCGATAGCGACGACACGAAAATCGTCAGCAAATCGCAGATCGCGGACATTTGCTTCAATGCCGGATAACCGGGCATTGAACGCATTTAAAGTACATCGTTAACCCTCTGTTAACAATAAACTTTCTGGTTAATGGGAACCAAATTCGTTCCGCTCAACTTTAGAGGACAACATAAGGCAATAAGACACTAAAACCGGAATTCTACCCATGTCCGATCACAGCAGTATTTCAGACACATCGCCCATCGTCAGCGCCTATCTCCTGCGCCCACTCAGGACGCTGGAACAGGCGCGTGCCGACATCGAACGGAAGCGCAAGCCCTCGAATGTCCATGCGTTTTTCCCAGCGACCTCGACCCAGCCAAAACATCGGGTTTTGCACGCTTCGGCGGCTTGAGCGTTTGTTCAGACGTCCAACAGGATTACTGTGATCTCCTGCCCTGCATCGCGCGGCGGGTCGTCCATGGGGCGGATCATCAGGGCATTGGCGCGGGACAATAACGCGAGGCGGGAACTGTCCTGACTGTCGAACGGCGTGCAGCGCAACACCCCGTCATCCATCACGCAGCGCGCCCGCATGTAGTGTTCGCGCGGCCCGTTTTTCCCGATATCGATATCCAGCACCGCCCGCCGTGTTGCAGGTGCGCTGCCCTCCATTCCCGACAAAACGGCAATCGCCGGGGCAAGGAACACGCGCCCGCAAACCATCGCCGATACCGGATTACCGGGTAGCCCGACCATCGGCGTGCCGTTCAACCGCCCTGCCATCAACGGTTTTCCCGGTCGCATCGCCACCTTGTACAGATCGAGTTCGAGGCCATGCCCGGTCAGCGCTGGTCGGATGAGGTCATGGTCCCCGACCGATGCCCCCCCCAGCGTCACAAACAGATCGGCCTGCGCCCCCTCCAACGCTAAGGCCCGCAGCGGATCGGCCTCATCCAGTGCAATCGGCAGGATTTCGGCGCTGGCGTGTAGGCTCTCGATCATTGCGGCCAAGCCGAAATTGTTCGACGAGATGATCCCGCTATCGCCAACCGGATCACCGGGCAGCGCCAATTCATCCCCGGTAGCCAGTAGCGCAACACGCGGCTTGCGATGGACCGTCACCAATGCATGACCCGCCGAGGCGATCAGCGCGACATTCTCCGGCGTGATGCGCGTTCCCTTCGTCAGTAGCGTCTCGCCAGCCGAGAAATCGAGGCCCGCACGGCGCAAATAAGCGGCTTCATCCAGCGTATCGCGCAGGGTAATGGTGTCGCCGTCGCGGGTCACATCCTCCTGAATGATGATGCGGTCCAGACCATCCGGCACGGGGGCACCGGTGAAGATCCGCACCGCCTGCCCCGGTGCCGCAGCACCTTGCCAGCCATGCCCCGCCGCCGCCTCGCCGACGACACGAAAGACCGCCCCCGGCGCAACCTCGTCATTTCGCGCGGCGTATCCGTCCATTGCGGAGGCATTGAAGGGCGGCTGCGTGCGGCGTGCGACGATATCCTGCGCCAAGACACGCCCACAGGCGGCGGTAATCGCGACGACCTCACGGCCAACCGGCGACATCAGCGACAGGATGCGGGCGCGGGCCTCCTCGACGGAAATCATGCTGCCTCGAAGGGGCCGGACTTACCGCCGTCCTTGTGGGTCAGGCGCACCGCCTCGATCTGCATTCCCTTATCGACGGCCTTGCACATGTCATAGATGGTCAGGGCCGCAACGCTTACCGCTGTCAGCGCCTCCATCTCTACCCCCGTTTGGCCCGTGACCTTGGCGGTAGCCTCAATGTCGATGGCGTTTTCAGCCTCGACGGGGTGGAAATCGACCGAGACTTTCGACAATCCAAGCGGATGGCATAGTGGGATCAGGTCGCTGGTCTTCTTCGCCCCCATAATCCCGGCAAGCCGCGCAACGCCCAAGACATCGCCCTTCTTGTGGCCATGCGCGAGGATCATGCCCAGCGTTTCCGCCCGCATCACTATCCGCCCCCGCGCCGTAGCGGTGCGCGAGGTGATTTCCTTGGTGGACACATCGACCATCGCCGCCGCGCCGCTTTCGTCGAAATGGGTGAATCCGGTCATGTCGCGTCCCTTCGTTTCGCGCCGAATACAGGCAAACCCCTGCCCGCATCAAGGTTCGTCAGGGCGCGGCAAAATCTTCGGTATGGACCAAGACCGTATCCCCCTTCACGAAGACCAGCCCGAAGGCGGGCGGTTCGTCGCATTCGAGCGATGAATCGGTGCCATCGAAGACCAATGGCATTTGCACCATCGGACTTTTGAAGATCGAGAACGGTGTGCGCCGGTAGGTGCCGGAAATCGTGCGGTGGATATGGCCTGCGATCACATGGCTTACATTCCCATGCCGAGCGATAAGATCGTGGAACACCTCACCATCGCGCAGCTTGATGATATCCATGCCCTGAAAGCCGGTATCGTGGGGTGGGTGATGCATCGCAATGATGCACGGCACATCCCCCGCCGCCGAAAGCTGTCGGTCCAGCCAGTCGAGGCGACGCGCGCATAACTCGCCGGCATGGGTGAAATCATCCCCCGGCTTTCGCACGATCAGTGTATCGAGCGCGATCAATCGCGCATCCCCGAAATCCGTCACATTCTGCACGAACCCGTCCTCATCGGCGGGGGCATCGGGAAAGACACGGCGAAAGGCGGCGCGGTCGTCATGGTTCCCCAGCATCGAGACCACCGGGATCGGCACGTCATCGAGGACCGACTTCAACCGCCGATAGGATGCTTCATCGCCATGATGGGTCAGGTCGCCGCACAGCAATAGCAATTCCGCATCCGGCTTGACGCTGAACGCATGGTCCAGCCCCGCACGCAACCGGGCCTCAGGGTCGGGGCATCCCGCTCGCGGCTCGACGGTCATGTGGATATCGGTAAAGACGATAAAGTATCGTGCGTCCATGCGAACTTGCCCTATGGGGTTTACGTTTTGACAGGGATGCTAGCGCCGCATAACGCTGTTCAAAACATCTTTTGTCCGGGGAGAGAAAAATGGCCGATACCGTCAAATGCGTGCAGATTACCGAGCCGGGTGGACCGGACGCGATGCAGGTCGTTCAGGTCGACGTCGGCGATCCGGGCGAGGGCGAAATCCGCATCCGCCACCATGCCTGCGGTCTGAACTATATCGACGTCTATCAGCGCGAGGGCATGTATCCGCTCTCCCTGCCAACAGGTTTGGGTATGGAAGGTGCGGGCGTGATTGAAGCGGTCGGCGCGGGTGTGTCACACCTTAAGGTCGGCGACCGTGCCGCCTATGCCGCCGCCCCTCCCGGCTCCTATTGCGAGGCGCGCGTGATGCCCGCGCAGAATGTCTGCAAACTGCCCGATTCCATCGATTTCGAGACGGGCGCGGCGATGATGCTCAAGGGGCTGACGACCGAATACCTCTTCAACCGCACGGCACAGATCAAAGCCGGTGACACGATCCTCTTCCACGCGGCGGCGGGGGGCGTGGGTCTTATCGCCTGCCAATGGGCGCGGTCGAAGGGCATAACGCTGATCGGAACCGCCGGAACCGACGAGAAATGCGCGCTCGCCAAGGAACACGGTGCCGCCTATGTCATCAACTACCGGACTGAAGATTTCACCGCACGGGTCAAGGAAATGACCGGCGGCGCGGGCGTTAGCGTCGTCATGGATTCCGTTGGCAAGGACACATGGGACGGCTCGCTCGACTGCCTTTCCCCCTTTGGCATGATGATCACGTTCGGCAATGCATCGGGTAAGGTTCCGCCCTTCGATCCGGGTATCCTCGGTGCGAAGGGTTGCCTCTACGTCACGCGCCCGACGCTGTTCGGCCATATTACCAGCCGCGAGAAGACTCAGGAAATGGCGGATAACCTGTTCGACAAGGTCACGTCCGGCGATGTGAAGATTCGAATCGACCAGCGGTTCGCACTGGACGACGTGGCCGATGCACACCGGGCGTTGGAGGCTCGCAAGACGACCGGCGCGACGGTCTTGACGGTGTGATGTTCAGACTATCCCGCACCGCGCCCTGCCCCAAGCCTGCGCCCGTGCGGGGCGCACATGGATGCATAAGACCATGACCCCGGACGAAGAAGCCCTCCGCCAGGCCATCATCGACGGCTGCCTCGCCCTGAATGCTGCTGGCATCAATCAGGGGACATCGGGCAATATCGGCGCACGGTACGAGGACCGGGTGATCGTCACCCCCTCGGCAACGCCCTACGCCGCCATGACCCCCGCCCTGCTCGCCAGCACCCCGCTGGAGGGGAAACCGCGATGGAGCGGCCCCTTGCCCCCCTCGACCGAATGGCGCTTTCACCGTGATATCCTGCGCGCCCGGCCTGAGATCGACGCGATTATCCATGCCCATCCCCCCCATTGCACCGCCCTTGCCATGTCCCGCCGGGGCATTCCGGCGGCGCATTACATGGTCGCGGCTTTCGGCGGATCGGATGTGCGCTGCGCCGGATACGCCACCTATGGCACGGCAGAGTTATCGGCGCTGGCGCTCAAGGCGCTGGAAGGGCGCACGGCTTGCCTCCTCGCCAATCACGGCATGATCGTCTTGGGCGAAACGCTGGAAAAGGCGTTGTGGCGGGCCGGTGAACTGGAAACCCTCGCCCGGCAATACACCCTGTCCCTCGCCATTGGCGGCCCGGTCCTGCTAACGGATGAGGAAATCGACGACACACTGCGCGGATTTGCGAATTACGGATTGAAGGCAACCTCATAGAAAAGCGCCCGTTGCGCCGATGCCTCGTTCGTGAAGGGGTTCACGGTATTCCGCAGCGTCGCTTGTTCCCGATCATCTTGCGGTGTATGTCGATGGTACGGATCACGCTGCTTGGCCGATGCTCGTGCAGCGCTATGTCAGCCAAGTAACGGCGTGCGTGTGTAGATGAGGACAACGATGATTTCGACTCGCCCCAAAGCATTTTCGCGGATTGCAATGGTTGCCGCCGTATGCACGCTGGCATTGCAAGGCTGTGCGCAGATGCTCAACCCTGATCCGTTGAATAAGACCGAGTCGATCGTCAAGGGAACGCAGGTCACGCGCGGGCCATCACGGGGCACCGTTTCCTCCGGTTTCGCCGATACCGCTGCCCCGACCGGCAGCAGCTTTGAACCCGCCGTTGGTGAACCCTTCGCGGTCGAGCAACTCGTCGGGATCGGGGATAATGATGCGGCCTTGCCTGAACTGGGCGGCATCGATTTTGGGGCGGAGCGTAATTTCGTCGAACAGGGGGCGCTCGGCATCTCGCCCGAAGATGCCGGATCGACCTCGTTTTTCCTCAGCGATATCGGCCAAACCATCTATTTCGCGACCAATAGTTCGGAACTGGATGAGCGCGCGCGCGAGACGCTGCGCCGTCAGGCGGCGTGGCTGAACGTCAATGCCGATGCGCGCGTCACAATCGAGGGTCATGCCGATGAGCGCGGCACCCGCGAGTACAACCTCGCCTTGGGCGACCGCCGTGCCAGCGCCACGCGCGGCTATCTGATTGCGGTCGGCATCGACGAAAGCCGCATCGACAAGACATCCTACGGCAAAGAGCGCCCGGTCGCCCTCGGCTCTGACCCATCGGCATGGTCGCAGAACCGGCGCACCGAAACGGTGATCGAGGGCGGTGAAGCCTTCGCATCGAACCCGATTGGTATTGGGGGCGATGTGCAGGGGTTGGATAACCTGACCATCACGACGACGGAAACCTTCGATCCCTACGGATTCGATACCCCCGCCATTCCGGCGAGCGGCGATCCGTTTATCACCGATTTCAATACCGAGCAGACATTCCCGGCTGCGGGTACGATCACCTACGATGCGGCCACGCCAGCGGCCTTCGACAGCGGCACGACCGTGCCGACGGTTTTCGATAGTGGCCCCATTGAATCGACGGTTTTCGATAGCGTCAGCACGCCGACCACGACGATCACACCGGCCACCCGGATCGAGGATGTCAGTGTCGATGATCTGCTTCGCGACCCCAGCCTGATCGACCGGATCGGCACCCCCGGCGCGACCACGACGATCAACTGATCCGAGCCTGTCATGCCCGCCCATGAATTTGGGCGGGCATGGAGGTCATTTCGGTGCCGTTACTTTCCGCCGGAACGGCATCGTCCTGCGATGCGGGAATAGTGGGAACCCAAGCAATTTGGGCCATAGAGTGTGAGGAAATGCGCAGTCTTGGCGGAAATTCCGACACAACTTGATCGAGTTTCACTTTAAGGCACACTGCCGGTCTTGCAGCGATTCGACGGACAGCCCGAATGACCGATATTGCCACCCGCGTATACTCACACAGTTGGAAGATCGACCCGATCGTCCGCTCGGTCATCGACACCGATTTCTACAAGCTACTGATGGCTCAGAGCATCTTTCGCCACCATCGCGATACTCAGGTCACGTTCAGCTTGATCAACCGCACGAAGACCCTGCCCTTGGCGGATGTGATCGACGAGGGGGAACTGCGCGAACAGCTCGACCACATTCGCACGCTGTCGCTATCGCGGGGCGAATCGACGTGGTTGCGCGGCAATACGTTCTATGGCGAGCGATATATGTTCGGCTCCGACTTCGTGGCGTGGCTGGAGGATTTTCGCTTTCCGCCGTACACGTTGGAGCGCAAGGGCGACCAATACGAGCTGACCTTCGAGGGATCATGGGTCGAGGCAACGATGTGGGAAATCCCTGCCCTCGCCGTCATCATGGAACTGCATTCCCGCGCCGTGCTCAAGAATATGGGGCGGTTCGAGTTGCAGGTGCTCTACGCGCAGGCGATGACGCGGGTTTGGGAGAAGATACAGCGCCTCAAGAAGCTGGACGGCGTGCGCATCGCCGATTTCGGCACCCGCCGCCGCCACGGCTTTTTGTGGCAGGACTGGTGCGTGCAGGCGATGATGGAGGGGCTGGGCGAAAAATTTACCGGCACCTCGAACTGCCTGATCGCCCTGCGGCGCGAGGTGGAAGCTATCGGCACCAACGCCCATGAGTTGCCGATGGTCTATGCCGCCACGACCGAAACCGACGAGGCCCTCGCCGCCGCCCCCTATCGGGTATTCGAGGATTGGCAGAAGGATTACGGCGGCAACCTGCTGATTATCCTGCCCGATACCTATGGCACGACCGGATTTTTGGAGCGCGCGCCCGAATGGTTGGCGGAATGGACCGGGATGCGCGTCGATTCCGGTGATCCCATCGAATGCGGTGAGGAAGCGATCCGCTGGTGGCAGGCCCATGGCCAAGACCCGACGAAAAAGCTGATGATCTTCTCCGACGGTTTGGATGTGGATGTGATCGAGCGATTGCACACGCATTTTCATGGTCGCGTCGGCCTCGCCTTCGGCTGGGGGACGCTGCTGACCAATGACTTTCGCGGCCTTGGCCCCGACGAGCGCCTCGCCCCGTTTAGCCTGGTTTGCAAGGCTGTATCGGCCAATGGCAAATCGACCGTCAAACTCTCGGACAACCCCCGAAAGGCGATGGGGACGCCGGAGGAAATCGAACGCTATAAGCGGGTCTTTGGGGTTGGCGAGCAGGAAGAGACGGACGTGGTGGTGTAGTACCGCTGCGCCTTTTTGATTGACTTATGCCAAGGGCGTAAAGCGCTGACCGTTTTCACTTTTCTACTCTGCTCCGGGCGAAGACCCGGAGCCTTGCAGAACCGCGCTCCGCCTATCGGGGTTCCGGGTCTGCGCCCGGAACAGAGCGGTCATTGATCGCCACCATTAGTATTATGCGCTGTCACCCTCGCACTTGTTGCGAGAGTCCATTCTTCAACTTGGAACCATTTAGCGTGTTGATGGATGGATCGTCGGAACAAGCCCGACGATGACGATGCACACACGTCGATTTTTTGGAGCAACAGTGTAAAACTACGCCTTTACGTGCATCCGCTTTTTCCGTGCCCGCGTCACGCGCGTTCCCTCCGCGCTGCCGTCATGGAACGTCCCGAACCAGCGATCCCACGGCATTTCTTGATTACCGTAGTTGCACTCATAATATCGATGATGAAGCTGGTGATAGAACGTCCCTAACGCCAACCGCCGCTTGTCGCGCACCAGCAGATCCTCGTACCCTGTATGGGTCATCGCCGCGCCGGGGCCGAGATAGATGACGTGGAAGATCAGATGAACGGGGTGGCTCGCCACGATCCAATGGATGCAGAGCGACGAGATGTAGAGAAAATGCTCGACCGGATGCATCGAAAAGCCCGACCAAGGCCCGACATTCACGTTTCGATGGTGCAATGAATGGACATGCCGATACAGGAACGGCACGTGCAGCAATCGATGCACCCAGTAGAAATGAAAGGCCGACCAGATCGGCAACAAGATCAGCGCGGCAACGAACCAAACCGGGTTCGACGCAAAGCTGATCGTCGGCACGTATCCGTTTGCCATCAACCACATCGTCACGCATTGAAAGGCGGTCAATTGCGCCACACCGCTGCCCAATGACCAGAACATATTGTCATGGACCTGATCGGCAAAATCCCACAGCCGGTTGCCCGTCGCCTGTTCGCGCGGATCGAATTTCAAGGCCCGCCCCTGACCCTTTCGCATGTAGAAATACCAGTGCAATCCGCCCGCGACAGCGATCATCAGACCGAGATTGACCGCCCAGACCTGCACGATCCAGCCAATCGCAAAGCTCTGCGCCGTCTCCAGCGATGGATAGAACGCCCACCAGCAAAACACCGCCAGCGCCACCATCATAACCCGCTCGCTAAACATCAGCCAATTGCGTGCGAACCATCGGATCAAAAATCCACCGCTCGGCGGCCATTGAAAAACCGATGGATCGGCCAGTGGCAAATCGGGGTGGTAATTCCATTCCCGGCTCATCGGTTCGGGCGATGCCACAGGGTCGGTACGGTCGGTCACGGCGTTCTCCACTGATTTTCACCAGTTTTCGGGGGGCATCGGTCATCGTCTGGTCGGAAAACGACACAGGTGTTGTCGAATTTATGCCCTCTGCCGACCCGGATTGCATGAAATTTCGCCGCTGCGCCGGGCCATCCAAGTGCTGGACAGCGTTGAAACGAAACAGCGCGCGCTTGACATTCGGGAAATTATCGTATCATTTGTTCTTGTTTTGTTTTTAGCAAGGATACGTGCCGTCGATGAGTTGGACCCGCTGCATAGAGATCAATCGCGCTGACCTGCTGCCTACGGTGGCGCAGATTCTGGCGATGCTGGGTGATAGCGAGGTTTTGCTGCGGCATATGCATCTGGCGATTTTGGCGCTGTTGCGTCCGGCGGAATCGACATTGCGACGGCTGATTGAGATTGCCGCGATGGATATTGTCGTGAAGCCGCGTGCGAAGCGGGGACCGCCCTCCGGGAAGATTCCGAAGGGGTCAGGCAAACGAAAGCCGATCTTTGTCTTGATGGATCCTCGCAAGGAGGTTGGACCGCCGAAGCGGAAGAAAGCTCCGGGATTTGGGCCGAATGTGCGGGGATTCGATGATCTGGATATCTCGCCGCCTAGTCGTGTGGAGATTACGCCGGATGATCCGGTATCCGCTGCTGCACTTCGCCGTCGGGTCGAGGCTTTGGTTGCGGCGATGAACGACATTCCGGGGCAAGCCAGACGGTTGGCGCGGAAGCAGGCTGGGATGAAAAGGCCGCTTCGTGTGATGCGTCCGGGGCGGCCACCGGGGCATGTGGAGCGCGGGAAGCGGCCCATAGATTTGCTGCTGAGGGAGGTGCATCAACTGGCGCTGATGGCGCTGGCGG
>CALJIU010000108.1 GCA_937974055.1 uncultured Neomegalonema sp.
GCGGGGTCGCCCTGACCGTCTTTGGGCAGGTAGACGCCGCCGACCACACCGTCGATATTGAGATGTTCGTAGCGTTCCTTGATCTCGTTTGGCGAGATTTCATCGACCTCGACGCCGAAGGCGCGGGCCATCGAAAGCTGGCGCCGCAACTCCTCCATCCGCTCATCGGTTAGGGCGACGGTGATCGAGCCGACGCGCTTGAAGCCGGTGGCGGTGCCCGTCTCCTCCTCCAGCGTGCCGTAGAGCTCTTGGCTGTATTTCGCCAGCCGGGTCATGTTTTGCGTCGCGCGAAGCTGTGCGATCAACCCGGCGGCGTGCCATGTGGTGCCACAGGTAAGCTGCTTGCGTTCCAACAGGACAACGTCTGTCCAGCCCAGTTTCGTCAGGTGGTAGGCAACGGAGCAACCGATGACACCACCGCCTATGATGACGGCGCGGGCATGGGTGGGGAGGGTGTTAGAGCCGAGATCGGTCATGTAGCTTCTCCGTCATAGGAGTGAGGATCCGTTGTTGGTGTCATGGAACTAGCAAATTGATCGCTCAGAATTCGCATATCCCCCATTACGGCAACGCTTTCACAATGCGATGGCCTGCGCTTTCGAGGCGTTGTGCTAGCGTTGCGATGTGGGCGGGGCCGACTTCGCAGCAGCCGCCGATTATGGTTGCGCCTGCCTCGACCCATTGCATGGCAAAATCGGCATAGGCGTCGGGGGTCAGGTCGGTGCGGGTCGAGAGTTCGGCGACCGTCGCACCGGGCACGTAGCTGGTTTGAATATGCGTGAAGCCGTTGGCATAGGCCCCGAAGGGCAGGCCGCATTGCGCGAGGATCGGCATTCCCTGCGTCACGGCTTCGGGGCGCGTACAGTTGATCATCAGCGCGGCCAAACCCGGCGCATCGCGCACTGCCGCGATGGCCTCGGCCAGCGGTTCACCGCTGCGCATGAGCGTGCCGTCGTCGTCGGAGGTCGTCAAGCCCAGCCAGAGGGGCTTTCCGGCGGTATGCGCCCCGATCAGCGCGCCCTCGGCCTCCTTGATCGAGGACATCGTTTCGATCATGAAGAAGTCGACGTAGTCGGTCTGATGGGCGACGATTTCGGCATATTGCTTCGCCGCATCCTCGACCTCCGGCGTCGATTCGGGGTGGTAGCTGCCTACCAGCGGCGGCAGGCTGCCGGCGATGGCGATATCGGCCCCGGTGGCCTCGACTGCCGCGAGGGCCAGTTCGCCCGCGACCATCATCATCGGCTCGAACATTTCGGGAGCGCCCTTCATGTCGAGGCGCGGATGGGTCAGGGAATAAGTGTTGAGCGTCAGCACCTTTGCCCCCGCCCGGATGAAGTCCTCGTGCAGCCCCTGCACCAGATGCGGGTGGTCGCGCATGACGACCGCACCCCACAGCGAGGTCACGGCATCGGGCGAGCGGCGGATGAGTTCTTGGCCCATGCCGCCGTCGAGAAGGATGATATCGGTCATGTGTCGCTCCATGTGTCGGCGAAGGTTGCGAGGCGGGTGCAGGCTTCGACCAGTTTTTCTTCGGGGGCCGTGAGGCTGATGCGGATATGGCCCGCCGCCGACGCACCGAAGCTGTCCCCCGGCATCACGGCGACGCCGGTTTCTTCGAGTAGGGCATAGGCGAAGCGTTCGGCATCGGGGGCGAAGGCCCGCAGGTCCATGAGGACGTACATTGCTGCTTCGGGGGGGTGTATCTTCAGGCGCTTCGAGCGGGCCAGCGACTCGACGGCGCGGTCGCGGCGGAAGCGGTATTTCTGGGCGATCTCGTGCTCCGGCCCCTTGCCGCCCGCCAGTGCCGCCCGCATGGCAAGCTGAATGAAAGGGGCAAGGCCGTAGGCGCTGGTTAGAAATAGATCGATGATGACATTGGCGGCCTGCGCATCGGGGCAGATGATCCAGCCGGAGCGCCAGCCTGTCATGGCATGGGATTTAGACATGGAATCCACGATGAACGTACGCTCGCGCATCCCCGGCAGGCTCGCGGGGCTGATGTGCTCGGCCTCGTAGACCTGAGAGTGGTAGACCTCGTCGGAGATCAGCCACAAATCGTGCTCGATGCATAGGGTGGCGATGCCCTGCAACGTCTCGCGCGTATAGACCGCACCGGAGGGGTTGTTGGGGGTATTGCACAGGATCATGCGGGTGCGCGGGGTGATGGCGGCGCGCAGGTCTTCGGGGTTGGGCTGAAACCCCCGGTCGGCACTGGTGCGGATGGTGATGGGGATGCCGCCCGCCGCGCGGATCGTCTGTTCGTAGGTGGCGTAATAGGGTTCGATCACGATGGCCTCGTCGCCCGGATCGATGCAGGCCATGCTGGCCGCGAAGAGAGCAGCCTGTCCACCCATCGAAACGACGATGTGGTCGGGGTCCACCTCGATCCCATGGACAGGCGAAGCGCGTTTGGCGATTTGATCGCGCAAGGGGACGATGCCGTGGATCGAACCGTAGGTGGTGCGCCCGGCGGCGAGGGCATCGGCGCAGGCGTCGCGGATCGCCTTATCGGTGGGAAAATCGTGGTCGCCCATCGTTAGCATGATGATGCCGTCGCGCCCGGCCAATATCATCTCGCGCGCTTTTTCCTGCACGCCCCAACCGTCATCGGCACCGGTGACGATGTTTTGGATGCGGGGGGAGAGGGTGGGCATGGGCGGTTCCTTTGCGCTGCCCCGCACTCGATGCGGAGCCTCCTTTGATCAGGAGCGGTCTTTGACGGCAAGGAGGCCCCGGATCAAGTCCGGGGCAGCAGTTTTAGCTTTTCAGCCGTTCGTTCTCAGGATCCCAAAGAGGCTCGTCTTTTTGCACTGTGGCGGGATACCGCTCGCCAAACATCTCTACTTCGACCCTCGTGCCCGGTTCTGCCGCGTCGGTGCGCAGGACGCCCAGTGCCACCGATTTGTCGATGCGGTGGCCCCATGCGCCGGAGGTCGTTTCTCCGACGATTTCACCGTCTTTCCAGACGTTCGACATGTAGGGGGCGTCATAGCCGTTGGCCTCGACGATCAGGGTGGAGAAGCGTTTCTTGACGCCCTGTTGCTTTTGGTTTTCCAGCGCGGCCTTGCCGATGAAATCGTCCTTCTGCCAGCGCACGAAGCGGTCCAGCCCGCC
>CALJIU010000109.1 GCA_937974055.1 uncultured Neomegalonema sp.
GTTTCCTTTTCGCTGCGCCGCCTTGCGCGGTCTTCGGCGCGGGCAATGCAGAATTCCAGCAGGATTTCGGCCCGTTTCGGGTCCGCCGCCAGCCAGTTGTCGAAGCGATCGCGCAGCGCGCCCTCGACCAGACGTGTCGCATCGGAAGAGGAAAGCTTTTCCTTGGTTTGGCCCTGAAATTCAGGCTCGCGGATGAAGACCGAGACCAAAGCGCGGGCGCTGATCATGACATCATCCGCCGTGATCTGGGCCGCCTTTTTCATTCCGGTCATTTCGCCATGCGCACGCACAGCGCGGGTCAGGGCTTGGCGCATCCCGATTTCATGCGTGCCGCCTTGGGGCGTTGGTATCGTGTTGCAATACGAGCCAACCGAACCGTCGACGGCTTCGGACCAATGGATTGCCCATTCTACGGCACCGGGCGTATCCGGGAATTTTTCAGAAAATTCAACGCGCCCGGCAAAGGGTTCGTCGGATAGCGTCGGTTCGCCTTGCAGTTCAGCGGTAAGGAAGTCCGCCAAGCCATTCGGGAAGTGGAAAGTCGCTTCCGCCGGGGTTTCATCGCCGTTGCCGATCAGCGAGGGATCGCAGCGCCAGCGGATTTCGACACCCCGGAACAGGTACGCTTTCGAGCGGACCATGCGAACTAAACGCGATGGTTTGAAGGCTGCGCGCTCGCCGAAGATTTCGGGGTCGGGATTGAAGGTGACCGTCGTGCCGCGTCGGTTCGATGCCGCGCCGCGCTCTTCGAGTTTCGAGGTCGGCAGGCCGCGTGAAAATGTCTGCCCGTAGACACGTTTTTCGCGTGCGACTTCGACATCGAGATGGTCGGAGAGGGCGTTGACGACCGACACCCCGACGCCGTGCAAGCCGCCGGAAGTCTGATACGCTTTGCCGGAGAATTTACCCCCCGCGTGGAGCGTGGTGAGAATGACCTCAAGCGCCGATTTATCGGGGAAGCGTGGATGCGGATCCACGGGGATTCCGCGTCCGTTATCGCGAATCGTGACCGAGCCGTTTGCGTTCAGAGCGACGTCGATGCGGTTGGCATGGCCCGCCACCGCCTCATCCATCGAGTTATCGAGAACCTCGGTAACAAGGTGGTGCAGGGCGCGTTCATCGGTGCCGCCGATATACATGCCGGGGCGTTTGCGGACCGGCTCCAGACCTTCGAGAACCTCGATGTCGTCAGCGGAATAGGCCTTGGAGGCGGCGTCGTTCTGCTCGAAGAGGTCGGAAGGCATGGCTTTTGTACGTCTCGTCCGTTTGCGGGGATTGGGCGAGGCATAGCCGGATTTGCCGTCTTTGGAAAGCGGCTGTGCACCTTTCGCGACCTTTGTCATGCTTAGGCCGCCAATTCGTCGGTGTCGTCATCATCCTCGAAAAGATCGTAGTCACAGGCTGCTTCCTCGTCGCGCAGACGGGCGAGTCGGGCGTGGCGGGCGCGCCATGCTTCGCGTTCGGCATAGGCTTTTTCATAGGGAGTTGCTGCATTTCCGATCCAGCAATCGCGGGTCAGGTCGGCCTCGCTGCGGTGGTATTGTGCGTGACCCAGATCGAGGCTGGCCTGTGCGCCAATCATGGCTTCCCGGATCGCTTCGCGCTCGGCGTGGACCGCGTTCTTCCAGTTATGGCCTGTATGGTCGTGCATAGTTCGCTCCTCTCTCATCCTTTGTTCTTGTATTGCACAAGACTCAAAAGAGAACAAGGGCCGAACTAAACTTTTTGTTCTGGCTTTGGTTCTTTATTTCTGACGGTAGAGTGCGTGGTCGGCGAGGGCGCGCAGGGTGTCGGCGCGTTCTCCGAGCGGCGAGAGATGCGCTTTGGCTTGTTCCGTCAGCATGGCGGCGCGCTCCTTTGCGCCATCCAGACCGAGAAGATCGACGAAGGTCGCCTTTCCTGCGTCGGCATCTTTCGCGACGGCCTTGCCGACCATTTCTTCGGTGCCGGTCGCGTCGAGCAGGTCGTCGCAGATTTGGAAGCACAGGCCGAAATCGCGCGCGTAGTATTCGAGCGCCCGTCGATTCGTGGATGAGGCGTGGCCGAGGATCGCCCCCATCGTGCAGGAAACCTCGATCAACGCGCCTGTCTTCATGCGTTGCAGGCGCGAGGTTTCGGCGAGGGACAGCGGTTCGCTGGTCTTTTCGGCTTCGATATCGATCATCTGGCCGCCCACCATGCCGCGTGGGCCGGAGGCGCGAGCTAGTGCGGCGACCAATTCGCAGCGAATGAAGGGGTTTTCGTGGGTGGCGGGGTCGGCGAGGATGGTGAAGGCCATCGTTTGTAGCGCATCACCGGCCAAAACCGCCGTTGCCTCGTCAAATTTCCGGTGGGTGGTCGGTCGGCCCCGGCGCAGGTCGTCATCGTCCATGCAGGGTAGATCGTCATGGACGAGCGAATAGGCGTGGATGCACTCGATCGCCGCACCAACACGCAGGGCGTTGTAGCGCTCGATCCCGAACATGCGTGCCGTCTCGACCGCCATGAAGGCGCGCAGGCGTTTGCCGCCCTCGGCCCCGTAGCGCATCGCTTCGAGGAGCCGCGCTTCGGCGCAGCGCACGCCGTCTGTCTCGATGCGCGGCAGCAGCGAGCTAAGGGTATCGGCGATGTCGTCGGCGGTCGCGCTGAGGCGGGTTTCAAAATCGGTCATGGTCAGTCGAAGGATGCGGGTTCGGCGCGGTCGGCGGAACCGTCGGTGCGGGCGACGATCTTCTGCACCCGCAGGTCGGCTTGGCGCAGCTTGTCCTCGCAATGGCGTTGCAGGGCCGCGCCGCGCTCGTAGATCGTGATGGATTCCTCCAGCGCGACGGTGCCGCCATCGAGTTTGTCGATGATGGTTTCCAGTTCCTTCATCGCCTCCTCGAAAGTCATCTTGGCGATATCGGCGGGCAGTTTCGTTTCGGCCATCGGATCAGCCCTTTGCGGCGGTCATCAGGGTGGAGACATGGGCGGCGGCGCTCGCGCCGAGGGCGGCGAGATCGTAGCCGCCTTCGAGCAAGGAGACGAGCTTGCGGTCGCAGTGTTCGGCGGCGGCCTCGCATAGACGTTCGGTGATCCAGACGAAATCGTCGGTTTCAAGCTGAATGGAGGCGAGCGGGTCGGCGCGGTGCGCGTCGAATCCGGCGGAGACGATGATCAGCTGTGGCGCGAAATCGTCCAGCGCGGGCAGGATCGTGCGTTCATAGGCGGCGCGGAACTCGACGCTGCCGCTGTGGTGAGAAAGCGGGACGTTGACGATATTGCCGACGCCGGTTTCGGAGGCCGCGCCCGTGCCGGGGAATATACCGCCCTCATGCGTGGAGGCGTAGAAGATCGTGGGGTCGTCCTCCACCACGTCTTGGGTGCCGTTGCCGTGGTGGACGTCGAAATCGATGACGGCGACCCTTTCCAACCCGTGATTGCGGATTGCGTGGCGGGCGGCGATGGCGGCGGTGCTGAAGAGGCAGAACCCCATTGCCTTGACCTTTTCGGCATGGTGGCCGGGGGGGCGGTGATCGCAGAAGGCGTTGACCGCGTCACCCGCCAATACCGCATCGACCGCCGCGTTCGATCCGCCGACCGCACGCAGGGCTGCCTCGACGGAACCGGGGGACATCCAAGTGTCGGGGTCGAGGCCTTGCAAGCCCTTGGCGGGGGCGGCTTGCAGGATCGCGTCGATATAGGCGCGTGGATGCGCCAATTCGCAGACGCCCGCATCGGCGAGCGGATGCTCGCGGCGTATCAGGCCGTCGAAAGCGGTGTCGGACAGCGCCTTGCGGGTCGCGCGCATCCGATCCGGGCGTTCAGGATGACCGTCGGGGACCACATGGTCGATGAAGGCATCATGTTGGTATAGAAGTGTCGTCATGGGCGGGACAATGAACAGCCACCGCCCCGCACGCAACCCTTTTCGATGCGGTTTCGGCGCAGGCCACGGTAATTGCTTGGAGAATTATCGCGGCGTCGTATTGTGGTCGCAATGGGCCAAAACCGCTAAGGTCGGTGACTTGGTGTGTCCGCTCCTTCGCATGTCACATATTTCATAGATTGGTGGAGAGATAGAGAGGGGATGCAGGCGGAATTTTTCGGGGGATGGCCGTGGGGTTGTGTCACATGCTTTGCGCCGTGCCGCTGTGGTGGTATTCGATCCGTGAAAATGGGGAGGGTCCGTGATGTTGGTGGTGATTTCACCCGCGAAGAAGCTGGATTGGTCGGCGCAGGATGTGGCGATGACGCAGCCGGATTTTGGCGGCGATGCGGTGGCGCTGGCATCGGTGGCGCGGGAGTTGTCGACGGCTGAGTTGATGAAGCTGATGGGGATCAGCGAGAAACTGGCCGCGCTGAACGCGGATCGGTTCGCGGCGTTCGCCGATGAGCCGGGGGCGGATGCCGTGCGGCCCGCCGCGCTGGCCTTTGCGGGGGATACCTATGCGGGGCTGGAGGCGGGGACGCTGGATGCGGATGCGCTGGACTATGCGCAGGGGCATCTGCGCATCCTGTCGGGGCTGTACGGATTGCTGCGACCGCTGGATGCGATGCAGGCGTATCGGTTGGAAATGGGGTCGAAGCTGGCGACCGAGCGGGGGCGCGACCTCTATGCGTGGTGGGGCGCGCGGATCGCTGAGGCGCTGAACGCACAAGCGGCGCAGGCCGGGGCGTCGGTGATCGTGAATTGTGCGAGCGTCGAGTATTTCTCGGCTGTGAGTCGCAAAGCGTTGGTGCCGGAGGTGGTGACGCCGGTGTTTCTGGAAGAAAAGAACGGCGAGGCGAAGATCGTCAGCTTCTACGCCAAGAAGGCGCGCGGGGCGATGGCGCGCTACATCGTGGAGAACCGGGTCGATACGGTCGAGGGGCTGAAGGCATTCGATACCGGCGGGTACGCGCTGCGCGAGGTGGAGGGGGATCGGCTGGTCTTCGTGCGGGCGGGGTAGAACGGTGCCTACAATGCCCGCCAGCCGATATCGGTGCGGTGGAAGCCGCCGGGCCAGTCGATGGCCTTTATGGCGGAGTAGGCGCGGCTGCGGGCTTCGGCGATGTCTTGACCCAGCGCGGTGATGCCGAGGACGCGGCCTCCGTTGGCGAGGGTTTGGTCGCCATCGGCTTTTGTGCCCGCATGGAAAACGGTGACTTTGGGATCGGTGGCGGCATCGGTTAGGCCGCCGATGGGGTCGCCCTTGTCGTAGGAACCGGGGTAGCCCTTCGCGGCCATGACGACGGTGATGCAGGTCTCATTGCGCCAATCGAGGGTCGTGCCAGCCAGCGTTTCATCGGCGCAGGCGGCGAGAACGGGCAGAAGGTCGGTCTTGAGCCGGGGGAGGATGCATTGGCATTCCGGGTCGCCGAAACGGGCGTTGATTTCGATCAGCTTCGGGCCGTCCGCCGTGAGCATCAGGCCGACATAGAGGATGCCGCCATAGGGGGTGCCGCGTGCGGTCATTTCGGTCAGGATCGGGGTGACGATCTGTTCCAGCGCCGCCTGCTCCAACATCGGGGTCAGGCTGGGGGTGGGGGAGTATGCGCCCATGCCGCCGGTGTTGGGGCCGTCGTCACCGTCATAGGCGCGTTTATGGTCCTGCGCGCCCGCCAGCGGCAGGATGGTCTTGCCGTCGGTGAGGATGAAGAAGCTGGCCTCCTCGCCCATCAGTTTTTCCTCCAGCACGACCGATGCGCCGCCGGGGCCGTCGAAGATATGGTCGATGGCGGCGAGGGCGTCGGCCTCGGTTTCGGCCACGATGACGCCTTTGCCTGCCGCGAGGCCGTCGGCCTTGACGACGATGGGCGCGCCGGTCTGGCGGACATGGGCTTTGGCATCTTCGGGCAGGTCGAAGGCGGCGTATGCGGCGGTGGGCGCACCGCTGGCATCGCAGATATTCTTGGTGAAGGTCTTCGAGATTTCCAGCATCGCCGCCGCGCGGCTGGGGCCGAAGACGCGGATATCGGCAGCGCGGGCGGCATCGGAGACACCGGCGGCGAGGGGCGCTTCGGGACCGATGACGAGCAGGTCGATGGATTCGCGCTGGCAAAAGGCGATGACCGCCTCGTCGCTGTCGGGGTCGAGGGCCGTGCACTCGGCCACGGCGGCGATTCCCGCATTGCCGGGGGCGCAGTACAGTTTTTCGAGCAGCGGCGATTGCGCAATCGACCAGCACAGCGCGTGTTCGCGCCCGCCCCCACCCAATACCAGTACCCGCATGTCGTTTCTCCCGTGGACCCGTGTTGTGCGCGCGTTCTATGATACCCGTAACGAGCCGACAAGGAGCGCGCGATGCTGATCGACCGGGAAGATGACGATGATGGCGCGGAGCAGGGGAACCTGTCCGAGCAATCGGTCACGGATCTGTCGAATGCGATCAAGCGTACGGTCGAGGATCGGTTCGGCCTCGTGCGGGTGCGCGGTGA
>CALJIU010000110.1 GCA_937974055.1 uncultured Neomegalonema sp.
TCCTCGAAGCCCAAAATCGTGGATTCGAGGCCCACCGCGCATTCGCCCCCGTCGATCACCCCGTCGATGCGGCCCGTCAATTCCTCCATCACGTGATCCGCCGATGTCGGGCTGACCTTGCCGGACAGATTGGCGCTGGGCGCGGCCAGTGGCCCATCGAAAGCGCGCAGCAGGTCGAGTGCCAGCGGCGCGGCGGGCACCCGCACGGCCAGCGTCGCCTTACCCGCGCGGCAGATATCGGCGATGCCACCCCCCTCGCGCGCCGGGGCAACGATGGTCAAGGGTCCGGGCCAGAAGGCCCGCGCCGCCTGCCTGCCCGCTTCCGGCAACTCGATCAGCGCCTCCGCCGCCTCCAAGTCAGGCACATGCACGATCACCGGATTCTGCGCCGGTCGCCCCTTTGCCCGATAGATGCGCGCCACCGCTCGCTCGTCCCGCGCATCGGCCCCCAGTCCGTAGACCGTCTCGGTCGGAAAGGCGACCAAACCGCCCCCGTTCAACAGGTAGACGGCGGCGCGCAGCCCCCGGTCGGTCGCGCCCATGCGGATGGTGTTCGGCCCGCTCATCGCCCTGCCCGCGCGTTCAACCGTGACCGCACAAGGTCGATATGCATTTGCATCGTATACGCCCGGTCGCGATAGGCTTCGGGCAGGCGCATATGCGTCAAGTCTTCCTGCACTTGATCCAGACGCGCCGTCAGCGCCGAAATCCGCGCAGGCGGCACCGTCGCCGCTTCCTTTTCGATCTGGATCAGGTCGGAATACCGCTTGTAGACACGCGCCCGCATCGTCCAGCCATAGATGCCGGGCAGGATGCGCAGCAGCGGCAGCAGCAACAGCACGAGCGGCACGATCAGCAGCGCCATCTTCGTCACCTGCGCCGCCATCCACCACGGCATGTACCGATCCAGCCGCGAGGGCGTACCGGACAGCAGCGTACGCGCCTGCTTGTTCATCGGCAGGGTGCTGGCCTCGATTGAGGGAAACTGCCCCTCCTCCGAGATCAGATCACGCTGGCCATGAATCGCCCGCGCCGCCTTGACGAAGCGATCCACGAGCGCCGGGTGCAAATCGTCACGCGCCGCCAACTGCGCCGCCATCGCCGCAAGGTCGACCCGTGTGGCAGGCTTGATATCGACGTAGTTCAGGCTGGCCGGGGGCAGATCGGCCTGCATGACGAAGGGCAGACGACGGCGCAGCGCCTCCACATCCCGGATCGAGGCCAACTCGACCTCGGTTTCGGCATAAAGCGGCTGAAGATACCCCGCATCAATCGGCGCAACGAAGACCGCAACGTCGATCTCCCCCGCCAGCAGGGCATCGGCGGCGGCCTTGCCACCCAGCGGGAACAGCGTTTCTGCATCCCCCGCCAACCCCAGCGTTTCCAGCACCGTATCGACGGTATAGCGCGTGCCGCTGCCCTGCGCACCCGCCGCCACCCTCAGGCCCGACCACTCGGCGGGGTCATCCCCGCTGGCCAGCCCTTCACGGTGAAAGACCAGCAGCGGCTCCAGAAACACCGTCGCCAATGCCGACATATCCGCGCTACCCGGCGCAGGAATCCCCCCTTGCACCAGCGCGACATCCGCCTCGCCCGACGCCAGCCGCGCGACGTTATCGACCGATCCGGCGGTGTCGAGCAGGGTCAGCGTGATTCCATCCACGGCCAACGCTTCGCGGTACTGCTCCGCAATCTCGCGATAGGCACTGCCCGGCCCACCCGCCGCCATCGCCAGATCGCGCTTAGGGAACAGATCGAGCAGGATCGTCAGGGCGACGAAGCCGCCGATGACGGAGGCAAGGATCAGGGCAATGAGACGCATGGGGCGGGCCTCGGTTCCGGCTGACGCCGCGACAGGGTTGCGATATATCGTGCATATCGCATTTACTTCGCCCAGTGCCAATGCCGAAGGATCGTAACCATGCCGTATCGCCCGCCGCTGACCGATATCCGTTTCTGCCTAGATCATGTCGTCGGGGCAAGCCGCTTGGCCGATACCGACCTATTCGCCGAGGCGACGCCCGACACGGTGGAGGCGATCCTGACCGAAGTGGCAAAGCTGGCTGAAGAAACGCTCGGCCCTTTGCAACGACCCGGCGATGCCGGGTGCCGCTTGGTCGATGGTAAAGTGGTGACGCCGGACGGGTACAAAGCGGGCTATACCGCCATTGCCGAGGGCGGCTGGCTGGGCCTGAATGCCGAGGAGGAGCACGGCGGCATGGGCCTGCCCCTCACGCTCCAAACCGCGATGAACGAGATGTTTTCCAGCGCGTGCCTGTCCCTGAGCCTTTGCCCGCTGATGTCGCAGGGCGCGATCGAGGCGCTGTCGGCCCATGCGTCGCCCGAATTGCAGGAACGCTATATTCCAAAGCTGGTCTCCGGCGAATGGACCGGCACGATGAACCTGACCGAAGGACAGGCCGGGTCCGATGTCGGCGCGCTCAAGACCAAGGCCACGCCGCAGGACGGCGGCACCTACCAGATCGATGGCCAGAAGATCTACATCTCCTGGGGCGACCACGACGTTGCCGAAAATATCGTGCACCTCGTCTTGGGGCGCTTGCCCGACGCACCCGAAGGCTCGCGCGGGATCAGCCTTTTCCTCGTCCCGAAATTCCTGCCAGATGGCACCGAGAACGCCGTCAAGACCGTCTCCATCGAACACAAGATGGGCCTGCACGGCTCGCCCACCTGCGTCCTCGCCTATGAGGGGTCGACCGGCTGGCTGGTCGGCGAGGAGAACAAGGGTCTCGCCTGCATGTTCACGATGATGAACAATGCCCGCCTCGGCGTGGGGGTGCAGGGTCTGGGCACGGC
>CALJIU010000111.1 GCA_937974055.1 uncultured Neomegalonema sp.
GAAGGGTGCGATAAATTCTGCGCTTTCTGCGTCGTTCCCTACACGCGCGGGGCCGAATTTTCCCGCCCCGTCGCGCAGATCATGGCCGAAGCCGCTCGCCTCGCTGAATCTGGCGTGCGCGAAGTCACGATGCTGGGCCAGAACGTCAACGCCTACCACGGTGACGGCGATACCGGCACCGCCTCCCTCGCCGACCTGATCCGCAAGGTCGCCGAAATCGACGGGATCGAGCGCATCCGCTACACCACCAGCCACCCCAACGATATGAGCGACGATCTGATCGCCGCCCATGCCGAGGTGCCCGAACTCATGCCCTACCTGCACCTGCCCGTGCAGTCGGGATCGGATCGCATCCTCAAGGCGATGAACCGCAAGCATACCGCCGACAGCTACCTCAAGCTGATCGACCGCATCCGCGCCGCCCGCCCCGATATGGCCATGTCCGGCGATTTCATCGTCGGTTTCCCCGGCGAGACCGAGGCCGATTTCGAGGATACCCTCGCCCTGATCGATGCCGTCGAATACGCGCAAGCCTTCAGTTTTAAGTACAGCCCCCGCCCCGGCACACCCGCCGCCACCGCCGAACAGGTGCCGGAGCCGATCAAGGAAGAGCGTCTCGCCCGCCTCAACGACCGCCTGCGCGTCCATCAGGTCCGCTTTCAGGATAGCTGTGTGGGCCGTGTGATGCCGGTGATGTTCGAGAAGACGGGCCGCGATCCGGGCCAACTCGTGGGCCGCAGCCCCTACCTGCAACCCGTCCACGCCCTCGCCCCCGAAAGCATGATCCGCACCATCGTCCCCGTTCGCATCGACGCCACCTTCCCCAACAGCCTGTCGGGAACGGTCGTCGGGTAGGTGGCTTGAAAAATACGATGATAGGGGCAATGTCATACTCAGACTTGTTCCGAATATCCATTTCGCCGTTTCATCCGATATGTGAATCGTCGGGGTGAATCCGACGATGACTGGCCCTTTATCACCCGGAGCCGATTTGACCGATCAGACCCCCCGCACCCTCGAATTCGCCGATAACCGCGTCATTGCCGAGATCATCGGCGCCCATAGCCGCAACCTCGCCGATATCGAACGCGCCTTCGAGATCGAGGTCGCCCATCGCGGCAATATCCTCACCCTCATCGGGCCGCAGGACGCCACCGCAAAGGCCGAAGCCGCGATCAATGCGCTGGAAACCCGCCTCACCAAAGGCCGACCCATCGAACCGGGCGACGTTGCCGCCGCCATCCGCTTCGCCCGTGAAGGCGAGCCGAAAGCCGCCCCGAAATCCACGCCTGCGACTCCGAAAAGCGGCCATAAACCCGTCGAGATCCACACCCGCAAGCGCGTCATCGAACCCCGATCGCCCCGTCAGGCCACGTATATGGAGTCCCTCCAGAACGAAACCCTGACCTTCGGCATCGGCCCGGCGGGTACCGGCAAATCCTACCTTGCCGTCGCCGCTGGCGTTGCCGCCTTCATGGAAAAGCGCGTCGACCGCATCATCCTGTCGCGCCCGGCGGTCGAAGCGGGCGAGCGCCTCGGCTTTCTGCCCGGTGACCTCAAGGAGAAGATCGATCCCTATCTCCGCCCCCTCTACGACGCCCTGCAAGACACCATCGGCGGCGATCAGGTGACGAAATTCATGGAAAGCGGCGTGTTTGAGGTTGCCCCGCTGGCATTCATGCGCGGGCGCACATTGTCGAACGCCTTCGTCGTGCTAGATGAGGCGCAGAACTGCACCCGGATGCAGATGAAGATGTTCCTGACGCGCCTTGGCGAAAACTCCCAAATGGCTGTCACGGGCGATCCCACCCAAGTCGACCTGCCACGCGGCGAGACATCGGGCCTGCAAGAAGCGGTCGATATCCTCGACGGCATCCCCGACGCCAATATCATCCGCTTCACCGATAGCGACGTCGTCCGCCACCCGATGGTCGCCCGCATCGTCCGCGCCTATGATCAACTCGAAGCCACCCGCCGCGACCGCAATGATCGACGCTGATATCCGCATCGACGATCCTCGCTGGGGCGATGACACTGAAATCGCTGCGCTGGTGGACCGTGCATTGACGGCGGCGAGGGATGAATTGGCTTCTTCTGACGGCCCTATATCAGGTGAAATCGCGATCCTCTTCACGGATGATGCCGCGCAGCAAATCCTCAACCGCGATCACCGCAATATCGATAAATCGACCAATGTGCTGTCCTTCCCGGCGCAGGATACCCCGCTCCCCCCCGTCATCCCCCGCCCGCTCGGCGACCTATCGTTTGCCTATGAAACCGTGGCCCACGAGGCGCAGGACGGTGGGCTGGACATTTCCGCGCATCTGCAACACTTGATTATTCATGGTTTCCTTCATCTACTAGGGTACGACCACGAAAATGACACGGAAGCGTCGATGATGGAATCGACCGAAACGAGGGTGCTGGCACGGCTTGGCATTGCCGATCCCTACAGCGCGCAACAGGTGTGAGGCCGGTGACAGAGATACAGACGGGCGATATGCCCCGCCCCGCAGAATCCGCGCAGGGCGATACCGGCGAGGACGCACAGAGTAGGCAGCCGCTCCGTAACCGCCTTTTCGGCAGTTTCGGGCTGAACGTCCCCTCCATGCTCGCCTCAAAGGACACGCCGCTCCCCTCACCGGAGGAGATGCAGCGCCAGAATACCGACCGGCAGAGCTTTTTGCTCGCCAATGTGCAGCGTATGGGCGAGATGCGCGTCTCCGACGCGATGGTCCCGCGCGCCGATATCGTCGGGATCGAGATGGACGCCGATTACGAAGAGGTCGTCGCCGCCTTCCGCCGCATCGGCCATTCGCGCCTGCCCGTCTACCGCGAAACGATGGACGGGGCCGAAGGGTTCATCCACGTCAAGGACGTGTTCCTCTTGGCGGGGGAGGGCGACCGCGAGACGGCCAAGGCCGGTTTTACCGTCCGTGGATATATGCGCCGCATCCTCACCGTCCCCCCCTCCATGCGCTGCGGTATCCTGCTGCAAAAGATGCAGGCCGACCGCGTTCACATGGCCTTGGTCATTGACGAATATGGCGGCGTCGATGGCCTCGTCACCATCGAGGATTTGTTGGAACTGATCGTCGGTGAGATCGAGGACGAACACGACGCCACCGTCGAGGCATTCTGGAAAAAGCAAGATAACGGCGTCTATCAGGTCGATGCCCGCGCCTATCTGGATGAGTTCGAGACGGAGACGGGCATTCGCCTGATCGATTCCGAAAAGCTGGACGACGTCGATACCCTCGGCGGGTTGGTCTTTATGATCTGCAACCGCATTCCTGCACGCGGCGAAGTGATCCGCCACGAGGATGGCCATGAATTCGAGATTCTCGATGCCGACCCCCGGCGCATCAAGCGGATGCAGGTGACCCTCGTGCAGCCTGAAGGGGATACGGGCGAGACGGCCACGCTCCAAGCGGCGCAGTAATCTAGCGCATGGCATCGTCCCGCCTCCGCATCCTCGCTGCCTTGCTTTGCGGGTTGGCGCTCGCCACGACGCAGGCTCCCTTGGGGTGGTGGTGGCTGCTGCCCTTGGGTATCGCGGGCCTATTTATCCTATGGACGCGCGCCATCACCATTCGCCGCGCTTTCTGGACAGGCTGGTGGGCGGGCCTTGCCTATTTCTGCGGCACCCTGTTCTGGATCGTTGAACCGTTCCTCGTCGATATCGCAACTTTCGGCTGGCTCATCCCCATCGCTCTGCCCGCAATGGCCGGGGGTATGGCGCTGTTTTGGGGGGCGGGGCTGGCGCTGGGGCGTTGGCTGGCGGGTAACCGTCCCTGCGCCCCCCTCGCCATGGCAACCGGATGGATGGTGGCCGAGGCGCTGCGCGGTTTCATCCTTACGGGCTTCCCGTGGTCCTTGCTCGGCTATGCTCTCGTGGATACGCCCCCCGCCCAGACTGCAGCATGGGTTGGCATCAACGGCCTTACCTTTGCCGTCATGCTCACCGGATGCCTGTTCGGGGCCGCCCTTCGCGCCCCCGCCTTACGACACCGCGCTACCTGTGCAGCGGGTGCAGTGCTGCTCGTGGCCGGGGCATGGGGCGTGGGAATGGCCCGCCTTGCGACAGACATCGCCCCCCGCCCCGATTCCGTCCTCGTCGGCATCGTCCAGCCTAACGTCCCTCAATCCGAGAAATGGCGACCTGACTTACGCGACCAGCAATTCACCGATCTCCTTACCGCCACGCGCGACCTCTCCGCACGCGGGGCCGATGTCGTCGTCTGGCCCGAAGCCGCGACCCCGTTTCCCTTCGCCGAGCTGCCCGCCATGCGCGCGCAGATTGCCCAGACATTACGCCCCGGCGGCGTGGTTCTGACGGGCGGTATTCGCGTCACCGGGCGCGGCACCGATGACGCAAAGGTCCATAACAGCCTGCTCGCCATCGGCGGGGATGCGGCGCTCCTTAAAAGCTACGACAAGGAACACCTCGTCCCTTTCGGTGAATACCTGCCTTTCGATTCCGTCCTCACCGCTCTCGGCCTGCGCACCATCGCCGCGCTACCGGGTGGCTTTGCCTCTGGCGCGGGGCAAGACCGTGCCTTGACCATCGGCACGCTGCCCCCCTTCGGTGTCATGATCTGCTACGAGGCGATATTCCCCCACGAAGTTGCAACCCGGTCCGCCCGAATCGATTGGCTCGTCCATGTCACCAATGACGCATGGTTCGGGCGAATCGCAGGGCCACAGCAGCACCTCGCCCAAGCCCGCTTCCGCGCAATCGAGCGCGGCGTCCCCATCGCGCGCGCAGCCAATACCGGCATTTCTGCCATGATTGACGCGCATGGTACCGTGATCGAGTCGCTCGCTCTCGAACGATCCGGCACGCTTCTGATCCGTCTTCCAGGCCACCTCGAACCGACCCTGTATCACCAGTTTGAAGAAGTTTCTTTCCTTATCCTACTCTTGATCGCCCTAACGCTTGGCATAACAACAAGAAACACCAAGTTTCTCCGGCAACAGGTATGACAAGTCGTTTCAGTGGTCGTTTATTAAGTATGATTGTAAAATTGGTGGTCATTAATCTTAGGGTGTATATTGTAATTTGAATGTGGCTTATCTTCAGGTAGGTATCAGTGGTTGATGGAGTGCTCGCTCTTGGACAATTTTTTTGATTTCAACTTCAAGAATACTTTGCTATGCACCGAATATTGATTCGAGCAAGGATATCCCGTGACAAAACTACCGAACCCCGTCGATATTCACGTTGGCAGCCGTATTAGACTGCGCCGGATGATGATTGGTATGAGCCAAGAACGTCTTGGCGAGCGCCTGAGTTTAACTTTTCAGCAGGTTCAAAAATACGAGAAGGGCGCCAATCGCGTTGGTGCGAGCCGCCTGTTCGCGATCTCCCGCATCCTCGAAGTGCCCGTCGAGTTTTTCTTCGCCGACATGCCCGACAGTGTCTCCGATGCTGCTGAAAAGGGCAATACCAGCGGAATGAGCGAACCTGACGAAACAGCTTTCGTGATGGATTTCGTCAGTAGCTCTGAAGGTCTGCAACTCAACACGGCATTCAAAAAGATCGGTAGCCAAGAAGTCCGTCGCAAGATAGTCGATCTTGTGAAGACGCTTTCTGTCGGTGAATAGTTTCGGAAAGCGCTTCCATTTACGCTTTGAAGGCTGATTGATCGGTAAATTGGGAAGCGTCACTTTACTGATCGCCTTGGGCCAATCGTGTTTCGTTTGATTAAAGCAAATTGCGCGACTCTTGAATCGAGTGGTGGGTCTTCACGTTCGAGCCGTCAGGCGAGAGGCAGTGAAACCTGCCTCAAGATTTGCGCAAATTGCTATAGATGCGTGGCATCAGTTGCTCGGCTTTCTCACATAATGTGGGTTCGCTTGTGCATCGCGGTTATCTCGAATCCGCGAGCAAGACTTGAACAAGCCATTGCATTCACGAATGACTTTCCACCTTTGCGTATGTCTCACCATTTCAGCGACACTTCACTTTGCGCGCGGTTCTATATTCGTTGGGTCCGCCCTTGGCGCTGATATTTGATCAGACCTTGTTGCTGTGGCTGCATTTCGCCGAGGAAATCAAGAACTCGCGAACGTTGACAACTTAGTTCCGTGCGTGTTGAATAATGTCCAACATTATTAGAATTCTGGAACGAAATGATTTTTGGCAAAGCATCTAAGGAAGAGGCGACCGTCGTTGCGATGCTTGCCTCAGCTTTGCGGCGGGACATTTCCTTTGGGGCACTCGCGCCTGACGAGAAGTTGAAAATCGAACAGCTTCGTCAGCGTTACGGCGGTTCAAATCACTCAATGCGCGAAACCTTGCGTTTGCTAAGTGCCGAAGGGTTGGTTGAGGCGACGGCACAGCGTGGCTTTCGCGTGGCCTCGGCTACGGAAGATGATCTCCGCGATATTCTCATGATCCGCTCGGAAATCGAGAAAATCGGACTGGGGCTTGCGATTGAGCACGGCGATGTTGCGTGGGAAGGCCGGGTCATGGCTGCGCATCACGCTTTGAGACGCGCCGAGGAAGCCGTGCGATCTGACCCTGATGATCTGACCGCGTTGGAATGGGACAAGGCGAGCTGCGTGTTCTTCGCCAGCCTGATTGAAGCCTCCGGCTCGCCGCGATTGATTGGCCTGCAACAGAAGTTTTTTGATCAATCTAGGCGCTACCGTCTCGCGCTGTTGCGCGAAGGTCGGTTGAATTTTGGCAAACGAAAAAAACGGCAGGATGCCCTGCTCAAAGCTATTCTCGCGCGAGATGCCCAGACTGCATTGGGATTACTGGAACAAGAAATAGAAGCGGAACTGCGATCAGGTTCATAGAGGCTTGGCGCAGAGACACATAACGGGAGAATCGAAAATGCTAAACTTGAACAGACGAAATGCGCTTGCGCTCATCGGCGGCACGGCGGCGGCTGGCCTCGCTTCGCCCGCACTGGCCGGCAACAAGAAAATCAAGGTGGGCGCGCTGCGTTTTACCAGCCACTCAGGCAGCTTCATCGCCTTTGAGCGTGGGTATTTCAAAGATGCCGGGCTGGATGTTGAGTTCAAATTCTTTCAGGCTGCGTCACCGATGGCTGCGGCGATTGCGTCGGGTGATATCGATTACGCCGTGACGGCAATGTCGGGTGGCTTGGTGTCCCTCGCCGACAAGGGAGCCATCAAGATCATTGGCGGTGCATTGTCAGAAGAAAAAGGCATCAGCGGCCAGCATATCCTCGCCTCCGATGCAGCGTTCAAGGCCGGTTTGACGTCTCCGGCAATGCTCGACGGCAAGTCATTCGGGATTTCTTCGGCGGGGTCGTCCTTCCACTATATGGGGTCAAAGATTGCGGAAGCTGAAGGCGCAACGCTGAAATTTAAGCCCCTGCAAAAAGTCGGTGCCATTATCGGCGCGTTGAAATCTGGTCAGATCGATGCCTGGTCGATTGTGCCTCATATCGCGATGGCTCTTGCCGGGTCGGGCAAGATTCACAGCATTGGTAAGGTTGCCGACTACCTGCCGAACTATCAGGTGACGACGGTCTTTACCTCTGCCGGTAATGCCAAGGACGAGCGCGGCATGACTGGCGACTTCCTGGAAGGATTCTCCAAAGGTGTAGCGGACTACAACAGCGCGATGATCGCCAAGGATGGCGGCGATGAAGGCGTGCAGGAGATGGTCGATCTGATCCACAAGTATGTCTATGCGGATAAGCCACGCGAGAAAGCGGCGAAGTCGATTATCAACGGCACGATGCGCCTGAACGAAGGGGCAGCGCTCAATGTCGCGTCGCTGCAAGATCAACTGAGCTGGTTCCAATCGGAAGATCTGATCGGAAAGGACATCACACTCGATACCGTTGTGGATGACAGCTACGTCAAGATTATCAGCTAAAATTTTGTCGGGGCGCGCTTGCGCGCCTCGGTGACACACAAGGAGTTGGTTCATGGATATTCGCCTCGCGGGTGTCAGCCATTCGTATGGACCAACGGAAGTCCTGTCCGACGTTTCTCTCAACATTCCGTCCGGAAAAATCGTTTGTGTCGTGGGTCCGTCCGGGTGCGGGAAATCCACTCTATTGCGTTTTATCGGCGGGCTGGAGCGTCCTACGCGCGGCGAGATATTTCAAGTTGGCGAACCGCCCGAGGGGTGCCTCAACCCGCTGACCTACATCTTTCAGGACTTCGCGTTGCTGCCATGGCGCAGCGTTGCCGGCAATATCTCACTGGTGCTTGAAGATCATGGGATTCGCGGCGCGCGCGAGGGAGCAATCATCGACGATGTGTTGGCGCGGACCAAGCTGACCGACTTCGCCAAGGCGCTGCCCAAACAGCTCTCCGGCGGGATGAAACAGCGTGTTGCCATCGCGCGGGCCTTGGCCGTGAACCCTGCAGTGATGTTGATGGACGAGCCGCTTTCGGCCCTCGACAGCCAAACGCTCGAGTTACTGCTCGATGATCTGATATCGCTGTGGACCCGCACGCCCTTTACCGCTGTCTATGTCACACACAATCTGGCCGAGGCCGTGCGGCTGGGACATTCAATCGTTGTTCTGTCGCGTAGACCGGGGCGCATCCGCGAAATTGTCCATCTCGACAAGCCGCTCTCAGAACGGGAATACGCGGACCCCGATCTTGAAGAAAAACAAAAGCTGCTTTGGAACCTGATGCGCGATGAAGCGCGGGCTGCCGACGCGGAGTTGATCGATGTCTGACACACAGCCGACAGAGCGCCGCGTAACCTTTCGTGGCGGTGGATTTGCGCCCAAGCAAAGGCGCTGGGTTGGTCTGGTCGTTTTTGTCGGCTTGATTCTTTTTGTCGAGTGGGGAACGCGCAGCGGGTTTATCGGCAATCTGACCTTACCGAAACCGAGCGATGTTTTTGAGACTTTCCGGCAGCTATACGAAAGCGGGTTGCTCTGGAAACATCTCATTCCGTCTCTGACCCGGCTGGTTGTCGGCGCGACGCTCGGCGTGACAGTGGGCATCGGGGTTGGGATTTTGATTGGATTGTTCTCGTACATCCGAGCGGGGCTTGTGCCGCTTGTCGCAGCGATATTTCCAATTCCTAAAATTGCCCTGCTGCCGCTCTTCGTCATTTGGTTTGGAATTGATGAAGGCTCGAAATACGCATTGATCGCGTTTGGGACTTTCACGCCCACGGTCGTCGCGACCTATGCGGCGGTTGATAACGTGGATCGCAGCCTGATCCGAATGGGGCAGAGTTTCGAGCTGTCTTGGTTGTCGATCGTGCGCAAGATCGTCATTCCGGGTGCGATGCCCGGTATTCTGTCAGGATTGAGAATTAGCCTCGCCATCGCGATCATCCTCCTCGTTGCGGCTGAGATGCTTGGAGCGGAGTACGGGATCGGCGCGTATATCCTTGAGGCAGGGTCGCTCTATGACCTC
>CALJIU010000112.1 GCA_937974055.1 uncultured Neomegalonema sp.
TATCCACGATATATAATCAAATATATGACAATAAAGACGATATATCGAGGTTAGCGCTTCGATACAAGAGTGTCATCGTCGACAGGTGAGTCGGTGTTTTGTGTTGCAACCGTTCAGAACTGTCGCGTGTTGAGCAAAGCAGAAATGTCGCCTCGGCGGTGCGATGGCCTTCGGCAGGAGGGTGGCTAGCCACCCTCCTGCCGAAGGCCAAAATCATATTGGCGCAGCTGTTTCGGGGTCGGGTTTCTTGCGCGGGAGGGGAGGGCGTCCCCGTCGGGGTTTGCCTGTCTTCTCGTAGCCGATCTTTTCGCTGTTTGTCTTCATGCGAGCCTTCTTCGGCGGCCCCTGTGCATCCATCGCTTTCTGCATCTCCTTGATCATGGCGAGTTGATCGCCCAGCAGCTTGTTGCCAGTGATCGCAGCGTGCGTAACGCGCTGGTTCTTGTCGAAGACCGTGTAGGGCAGGGAGACGCCTTTCCAGCGGATCTGGAACCGGCCATCGGGGAAGGCGTAGGTGTCTACGTCTTTGCCCACCAGATCGCGTGTCGTGTCGTTGACCTCCAGCATGTACTTCTTGCGCTCGTACATCAGGGTCAGTTGCCTGCCGACGCTGCGCGTATCGCGCCAGCACAGGATGTCCGCCAGACGATCCGGCTCTGTGTTCAAGGCTCGGTGCAGGTTGTCAGGGCGGGCAGGGGCCTTGACGAACTTCGCGTTGAACCGCTCGATGAAGCCCGGCAGGAAGGCGTTGCCGTCCTCGATGCCCGTGACGCCCGCGAGGCGCAGTTCCTTCACCAACCGGTCCTGAAGCGTCCGGTTGGCGCGTTCGACCCGGCCCTTCGCCTGACTGGAATTGGCGCAGAGAATCTCGATGTTCAGCTCGGAAAGTGCTCGCCCGAACTGGGTCATCCCGGCACCGCCCTTGGCGTCCTTCCTCACCACCCGGAAGACGCTGTGCCTGTCCGAGTAGAAGGCCACCGGACGCCCGTGAATCCTCAGATACCGCTCCAGGGCCGCGAAGTACGAGAACGTGCTCTCCGACGGCACGAACCGCAGCTCCATCAGCGTCGACGTAGCATCGTCTATAAAGACCAGAAGCGTGCACGGGTCGGCCCGATCCTCGAACCAGCGATGATCGGAGCCGTCGATCTGGATCAGCTCTCCGTATCGCTCGCGGCGCAGACGTGGCTGGTGGAAGGTTCGCCGCGTCTTCCTGTCGAGCCAGATGCCGTCGGATACCATCCACTTGCGCACGGTCTCGCGGGACAGCGTCAACCCGTGGTCCTCGGCCAGCTTCTCGGTCGCCAGGGTCGGTCCGAAATCCGCGTAGCTCTCGCGGATCAGGGCCAGCGCGTAGTCCCGCACCGCATCGTTCTTGCGGTTGTTCGGGGGCCGCCCACGGGCCTTGTGCCGGATCGCCGAAGCGCCGCCATCGCGAAACCTCACCAGCAGCCGCTGCACCTGCCGGATGCTCAGTCCAAGGACCGATGCCGCCTCGCGCGCCGTCATTCGATGATCGATCACCTGCGACAGCACCTCAACGCGATTGAGTTCGCGCTCGCTCATCATCACCCATCCCATGCGGTCCTCCCATCCCGTTACCGGGAAGGGTACGACGACATTCCTGCTTTGCAGGGGCATGACACTTCTGCTTTGCGGCTACACTCGTAAATCTTGTAATGATGATTATGATAAATATTGAGGTGTCTCCCCTTAACATACGTTATGATCACGCTGGATTTTCGGTCCATTTTCTTGATTCCCGGACGACAGGGGCAAGACCTGTGAGGTAAGCGATTTTCTTGCCGTCGAGCGTCCCCAGTTCGGGCATCTCGATCACGTTAGCATGGGCGGCCGCGAGGGCGATGCCGGGTATGCTGAGAAGGATAGCGCTCCAGACTGCGGTGGTATCGCCCGGTTTGCTCGAAGACCACCGGCTTATGGCAGTTCATTCAAAGCAATGAACCAAGAAATTCATAAGACAAGCGAATTGCGATTATTCTGAATCACCAAGCGTCATGTTTCGCGCAACTCTTGGCGCGAAACATGGCTCAGGTTTATCGCAAATCGCTATAATCTGCCGGTATTTGCAACGCCAGCCAGTTAAGGCATAATCACATTGCGAGATTGCGTGATGAAGATTACCTACGAAATTGCAACCACTCGATCTTTCAACAACTCGGTCTGGTTTAGTCTCAAATCGCAATTATTCGCTAGAGAAAGCGACATCCGATAGCACATTAGCACAGCTAAAGCCGCACTTACGATGAATATCACAGTATATTACATCTGGAAGCAATCTTCTTTTCAACGGCGCATCAAAATTTTTAACGTCATAATCATCCGTACAAATGCTCAATTTATTTGAATGTCTATATACTTGTTGATTTTTGTACATTTACATTAAAGGATTGAGTTCTCGTCGTTCGCTTCACGATTCATTTGAGGAACGCAGATGCCGAACTCCGTATTTCAATCCCAACTCAAGGACCGGGAGGCGCTCGACGGGTTGTTGGAAGCGCAGCCCCCTGAAGCGAATTCGCTTGGATTAACCGAAAGCGTCGGCGGCGCACTCGATCTGGAGCAAGCCGTTGATCGGGTGCGGTCTGGGCGAACGGATCTCAACAATCCAGAGCCGGCGGAAGCCATCGTCATGCTCTATGGCTACCCGTCTCTGCTGGTGCAGAACGGGACGTTCGTGGAGCCGAAGAACCAGACATGGCACCGGCGGCTGGCCCCGAACCGGGCAAAGATCAACCATGTCATCGCTAATTCCGGGCGCGTCGATGTGATCGGGCATGACAGTGCCAAATGGTTGGGAACCGCTTGGCGCATCAATGAAACCACATTCATCACCAACCGGCACGTCGCCACCGAATTCGCGAAAGCGAAGGGCAAGGGGCATCAGTTCCGCGAGAATATGAAGGTCCATATCGACCTGCGCGAAGAACATGAATCGGATGAGCAACTCGAATACCTGATCGGCTCGATCACCCATATCGAGGACAAGTCCGTTCCCGGCTCCGTCGATATGGCCGTATTGAAGATGCACGCCGATGCGGCGAAGATCATGGGCGATCCTATCGAGCTGTCCGTGAATGAAAAAGCCCCCGACTTCATCGGTGTCATCGGTTATCCGGCGCGGGACTGGCGCAATCCAGAAGATCCCATGAGACGCATTTTCGGCGGCATCTTTGGCGTGAAACGCCTCGCGCCCGGACGCATCATGGAGGCGGATTACACGTCGACGACATTCACTCATAACTGCACGACGCTCGGCGGCAATTCCGGTTCCGTCGTTTGCGATATCGAAACAGGCGCTGCCGTCGGGCTGCATTACGCGGGCAGTGCGCGCGAGCAGAATTTTGCCGTGAAGTCGACGGCTATCGCGGAAGTCCTACGCAAGAAAAGCGTGTCGTTCAATGGTGTCGGCACCATGCCGAAACCGGGTGGAAAGGACGGCGACAAGGCGAGCAAAGAGCGCAAGAAACGCAGAACAGCGCGCGATTTCTCTGACCGGGACGGCTATGATCCGGCATTCCTCGGCGCGGGCGATCTGCTCGTTCCGACACCCCAGCTCAACATGATGCAGGAACCCCAGCTGGCCAAGCCAGAAGCGGGGGGCGCTCTGCTCGCCTATCGCCACTTCTCCGTTGCCATGCACCGGACGAGGCGGCTGGCGTTTTTCTGTGCGGCAAATATCGATGGCGACGACCTGCGTCGGCCACGGCGGGTATCGTCCTTCCATCTCGATCCGCGCTTGCCGGACGATCAGCAGGCGGGCGAGACGCTGTACGCCGACAACGATCTTGATCGCGGACATCTAATCCGACGCCTCGATCCAACATGGGGCACGAAAGACCATGCCGACCAAGCCAATGTCGATTCGATGTTCTTCCCCAATATCGCGCCCCAGCACAAAGACCTGAACCGGAAGATATGGCTCGCGCTGGAAGACCATATCCTCAACAAGACGGATAAGGAGAATGCGCGCATTTCGGTCTTCGTCGGATGTATCTTCGACGAGCGTGACCCACTGGAGAAGACATCCGGCGTGAAGGTGCCGATGGCCTTCTGGAAGGTCGTCGCGTCCATCGGGCGCGTGCGAAAGGGGCGCAGTACGCAGCATGTGCTTCAGACACAGGCGTTCCTTTTGCGGCAGGACCATCTCGTCAAAGAGAAAGACCTCGAAATCGTCTTCGGCAGCGGCCAGGAAACGCATCAGGTGACCCTGAAGGCGCTCGAATCCATAACCGGCCTCGATTTTCACGTCATGCGCGATGCAGATACCTTTGCGTTGACGGAAAAAGCGCAGCGGAATCGCATCACCGAAGCTGCCGGAACGGAATCGCCTTTCACGGCATCCATCGGGGCTTTGAAACCTTTGGAATCCCTCGATGATATCGTCCTTGGTGACACGGGGCTAAATCGCAGTAATGGCTGAGATGAAACCGACGTGGAAATTCGATGCACAACCAGATGTCGGCGACACCCGCGACTATATCTATCGCCCGACGCTGAAGCGGTTGAGTGGGTCGGTCGATTGCCGCACCGAGGACTGGTGGTCGCATAACCGGGTTCGCGACCAGAAGGATCTGCCCTCCTGCACGGCCCATGCACTCGCCGGGATCGTCGATCATCTGCGCGCGCGGGATAACCGCAGCGCCGATTCCAAAACGGCGGAGACACCCCCAACGGATGGCAGCTGGGCCAGTGCCCGGATGCTTTATTCGATCGCGCAATACCATGACGCATGGCCGGGCGAGGGGTATCGGGGGTCTTCCATCCGGGGCGCGCTTCAGGGGTTCTACTATAATGGTGCCTGCTCGATGAAAGTGGGCGGAGATGAGAATTGGACGGCGAAAGACGAGACAGAGGCCACCCCCGAATGGCATATGAACCGCGATATCCTCGCAAGCGCGCGGGGCGTCCAGATCGGCGCGTATTACAGAGTGCGAACGCGCCTTGCCGATATGCATGCCGCCCTCAGTGAAGTCGGCCTCGTGCTGGTTTCGGCGGATGTGCATGACGGGTGGTGGAACGATACATCCAAGGTCATCGCGTTCGAGCCATCGCTTTCCAAAAAAGATGGCCGCCATGCCTTCATCATCATCGGGTATGATCGGGATGGCTTCATCGTGCAGAATTCATGGGGGGCCAACTGGAAGGACAAAGGGTGCGCGCATTGGAGTTATGACGATTGGGCAGCCAATATCATCGACCAATGGGTGCTGCGCCTTGCGGCCCCCATCGATGCCGGTCGGGAAAGTACCGCGCGTCCGCAGATCGCCAGTAACCGGATGGGGATGCTCAAGCGCAGCGAGTTCGCGGATGTCGATGACCGCTCAATCCCCGCCCCCTCGCGGCTAGACGTCATCGGTCATGTGGTCCCCCTCGCGCGGGGGACACTCGATTCCTACGGTCATTACAATGCGAATAAACAGACATTGCTGCACACGGCCAATATCGTGCGGAACGAAACAAATGCCGATGGCCAGCCGCAATACCGGCATCTGTTGATGCATTTTCTCGACCTGCAACCGCAGGAGCGCGCAGCGGTGACGGCGTTACGTGATGCGCTTCCTGTCTTCAAGAAGAACGGCGTCTATCCGATCTTCATCATGCTCGAAAACGAGATCGCGGCTGAAATCCACCGCATGTGCGCCCGGACGATCCATCGCGCCAATGAAATGGTTGGATTGCAAAGCTCGGATCAAAAGGATCGCCTGATCGAAGGCAGACTTAGTCTTGTCGCGAAACGTCTGCTTGATGAAATCGAAAGCAGCGCCGCGCGCACATTGCGGATAATACACGACGACGAGAGCACCAGCGAAGGCATTGGTGAGGGAGCCGAGCTTTTCAGGGAGGTCTTCAGTCGTCAAGACAAGCGCCACCGTATCGACGGCAACCTCTCGTACCATATCTCGGCGCATGGCTTCGGGGCCGCCATCGTAAAGGAAATCCTGAAATCCGCAGACTTCTTCGACACCCGCCCGACATTCTCCACGATCAATCTGATCGCCCCGATGCTACGCGCCGTAGATTACGAAGCGTTTTTCAACCCGTTCCTGGAACACCCGGCGGAAACGCCCGTTCAGCGCAAAGTTAAGCGCGACACGATCAATATCGAGCGCATCCGCCTGCTCGCCCTGTCCGATACCGCGCAGAAAAATGACCCGTATATGCCGGGATACGGTGCATCATGGTCCGAACTCTGGTCGCGCATTTGTACGATGCAGCCACGCTGCGCCGCAGAAAAGGACGGGCCGCGCTTTCTCGCGCTCGAAGAACATGCGCAATCTCTCATCGGTTCGGATGCGCGCGAGAAGAACCTCGATATCAAGATTTTGACCCCAAGCGGCAACCATACCGAAAAGATCCGCCATCTTGGTCTCGATATGCAACTATCCATTCTCGACGATATTTTGGGAACTGTTCTCGATACGGACGAGTACAGCCCGAAATTCGATGAGTATTATAAGGGGCGCAAAACGCTGAACTACGTTTCACAGTTAGACGGCCTGCTATTTGAAATGAATTAAATCATTTGCTTGACGGAATACACCAAATCGGAAAACACTGCTCTACCATAGGCTGTATGGGGAACAAGACATGCCGATCCAGTTGGAGCTTCCTAATCTAGATTCTGCGAACCGCATCTTCATGACGTGGGTTCCGAACCGCGTCAGGGTTCGGCAGGTCGATGTGCAATCGTCGGACCCGGACGTGACGTTGACCTTTCGCAATGGTGGGTCGGTCGGGCAGTTCTGGTTCTCTGATACCCGCGCAACTGATGGCGCCGATGAGGTCACCGTTACCGTTCGTTCGGACGGCACGCCCGCCGAATTCTGGATGGCCGGGCGGTTCATGAGGCCGAGCGAGAATTTCGGCGATGCGGCGATAGCCGTCTTTCAAGGCGACACGCTGCTTGGCTCCCTGCCCGCCATGGTGCGGGTCCGCAAAAACGCCAATACGCTGAGTGAGACCGAGCGCGACCGCTTTCTAAGCGCCCTTGGCGTGTTGAATGGTCAGGGTGCGGGCCGGTTTCAGGATTTGCGCGCCATACATACGCGCGAAGCCGACCTCGAAGCGCACAGGAACAGCGGTTTTCCGCCTTGGCACCGGGCCTATATGCTCGATCTTGAACGGGAGTTGCAGGCCATCGATCCCGAAGTCTCACTGCATTATTGGCGCTTCGACCAGCCCGCTGCGAATGTCTTTTCCGCCGATTTCATGGGGGCGAGCGGCATTGGCAGACCCGTGTTTTCTGCCGGAAATCCGCTCAATAGCTGGAGTACCGAGCTGCCCGGAATTAGGCGAACACTGAATTTTGCGCCGGATGAAGCCCCGCCGCCTATCGTGATCGACAGTTTCGGGAGGACCGAACCCGTCAACGATGAAGCGACGACACTGGGGCTGGGAGGGGGCAACAACGAATACGGTGTGTTTCGATCTATATACGAGCGCAATCCGCACGGCTTTGCCCATGTCAGCTTTTCCCGCGACAGCGATATCGGCGATGTGCCGACAGCGGCGCGCGACCCGCTGTTCTTCATGCTACATTCCAATGTCGATCGGCTCTGGGCAAAATGGCAATGGCTGCATCGGCGCAGTGACCGCACCATCGCGGAAACGTATCTTCAGGGCGGGCGGATCGGACATAATCTGGATGACACGATGTGGCCGTGGAACCGCGAAACCGGGAACGGCAGGCCCTCGTCGGCACCGGGTGGCGCGTTGCAATCCTCACCGCTGACCGACCTGCCCGGTCCGTCGCCGACCGTGGCGCAGATGATTGATTTCATGAATGTTACCGGGCGGTCGAACCAGCCTTCGGGCGGAGATTTGGGTTTCTGCTACGATGATGTTCCGTTTGAAATCGAGGTGGGAGGCATCACATGACACCGAGCGAATACCGCAAACAGATCGAGAGCGAGATGGCCTCCGAAGCGCGCACGGAATCCGTGACGGATGTTGGGGCCACGCCGTCGCTGGTCGATGATGTTGCTATTCTGGCGGATACCGATGCCCCAGAAGACGTGCGCCTCGCGGCCCTGACCCGCTTGCGGCTCGCAAGTTTCGGGCATGACGAGTTTCCACGGGTGCGGCCCGAATATTTCGAGGCGCTGCGTGACGTCGTGCGCGACGAAGCGAGCAGTGAAGCATTGTTGGTCGCAGCATTGGGCGTTCTGATTAGCGAGAGCGACAGCGTTGCACAGGACTTCCTCAAGACTAGCCTGACATCACCGGATACAGCCAAGATCGACACCGCCACGGCGCTGCGCTTGCTCGGTTCCGACGACCATGCGAATACAGGGACCATCGCACGCAAGATATTTGACGAAAGCGACGACCCGGCCATCAGGTCCGAAGCCATCCGTGCACTTGCCACGGACCCAACTGCGAAGGCGCTGCTGTCATCGGTCTTCATGGATAAATCCGAGGCGACGGTCACCCGCAATGCAGCAGGAAACGGGCTGCGTCTGCTCGACCCGAACGCCTTTGGAACCGAAGCCGCGAAGGTGATCGCGGACACGGCGGAAGACGACGACCTGCGCACCGAATCTCTTGCGGCACTTTCTAACATCAGCGGCGCGCTCGAAAATCGGGTGCAGATGGAACTGCGCAGTGTAACCGCGCAAATCGGCGCTGCACCGGGTGCGATGCAGAAAGGTGTGGATCGACTCACCGCCCGGCTTTCCGAAGATGGGAAGGGTGGAGCGGAAATTCTGGAATCCGTTGCGGGCCAATCGGAGTTGATCCTTACCAAGAGTTTCTGATGCCGCATTCGGATACGGCGCATGACGATCCGCTCGTTTCGATTCTGGGCGAACCCCGCAAGGGAGCGGTTCTGCGCGACAAGGCGGTGAAGAATCTGAACGAACGCTCGCCAATCTATGATCGTCTCGCGCGAAACGAAGCCGATCAGTTGCGCGGATATCTGCTGTCGCGTTTCGCGGATTTGGGGCTTGCACAGGAGGCGCTGCCCTTCATTCGCGAGGAGCTGGAGCTGGGGGACAGCGCCTATTGTGCGGGGGGTGCGGCGCGTGCTCTCGCGGGGTTGAAGGAACCACCGGACTGGGCGGCGGAAGCCTTGTTATGTGCCGCGCATCGATTCATGAATGCCGATGACACGGTCGTCTTTTCCGCCAAAGCCAGTGAACGCAAGGGCGACGCCACGACGACGCTTACGGAAATATTCGTGGCGATAGGCAGGCTTGGACGTGATGCCGGAGGTATTCTCGGCGCGTTGAACATGATGGCCGAACACCCCATGACGCAAGGCGCATCGGTCGCGCTCGACGCGGCAAGGGTACAAATCGCATCGCATGTTCCGACATGCTGCGGTGGCACCGTTCAAAGCCAATCCGACGCCGCCCTGCCCTCGCGCCCTCTCGACGATCCGGCACGGCTTGCGGACACCTTGATGGAGGACCATCAAGGCCGGAAAGCCCGGCTTGGTGAGGTCTTCGATGCCGATGTGAACTTGATCGCGTTCTTCTACACCCGCTGCATGAACCCGGCTAAATGCTCGGCGACCATCGAAACTCTGTCGAAACTTCAGCATGACCTCGGTGATCTCGCCCCACGCTGTCGGCTAGGCGCGATCAGCTATGAACCTGCCTACGATACGCCCCGGCGTTTGTCGGTCTATGGGGGCAATCGCGGAATCGGGCCTGAATCCGCTATCCGCCTGCTGCGCCCCGTGGACGGTATCGACCCGCTCAAGGAATTGCTTGATCTCGGTGTCGGCTTTGGGGAGACGACGATCAACCGCCACCGCAGCGAGGTTTTCCTGTTCGACCGGAACATGCAGAACGTGGCGAGCATCGTCAGGCGCAAATTCACGAGGGATGAAGCCCTCGATCTCATCAGGATGGAACTCGGTAAGGGGTGAACCCGGTGGTGGGTGGCCGTGGATGTCGTGTCAATGCTGCGGCTGAGTGCCGTGGGGTGTTCCATCTGCGCTGCCGGATCAATTCGGCCTTCAGATTTCACCGAGAAGGGAGGCGATGGCTTTGCGGTAGGCGGGGATGATTTCGTCCCTCGCGATGTGGCATCCGCCGCTGACGGCGTGGCGTCCGGCGGACCATAGATCGGTGACGACGGTGTCCTTCGCGGCAAAGACGAGGCCGTCGAGAAGCCTGTCTCTGGACAGGGCGCAAAGCGCAGGGTCGGTGCTGTCGATGGCGACGAGATCGGCCAGCCGCCCCGGCGCGATTTCGCCCGCCTCGCGCGCCAATGCCTGCGCCCCGCCCATTGCCGCGCCGGTATAGAGGGTGTGGCCCACAGACCCTGCACCCACCACCATCACGTTGCGGGATAGATCGCGCAGGCGTTGCGAGTATTCGAGAACGCGCAGCTCTTCGGTCAGTGAGATATTGATGTTGGAATCCGACCCGACCCCGAACGCGCCCCCCGCTTGCAGATAGGCCGGCCCGTTGAACGGCCCGTCGCCGAGATTGGCCTCGGTAATCGGGCATAGCCCCGCCACGGCCCCGGATGCGGCCAGTGCGCGGGTTTCGGTGGCGGTCATATGCGTGGCGTGGATCAGACACCAGCGGGCATCCACCGGCGCGTTATCCAGCAGCCATGCGACCGGGCGTGCCCCCAGCCAGCCCTCGATATCGGTGACCTCCTTTGGCTGTTCGGCGATGTGGATGTGAACCGGGCCATGCGGGTTGTCAGCCAAGACGGCGCGGAGGTCATCCGGTGCCGTGGCGCGCAGGGAATGGGGGGCGATGCCAAGGCGGGTGTCAGGGGGCATCGCCGCCATGCCCGCCCGCGCCGCCTGTACCAACTGCGCATACCGATCCGGGCCGTTGCCGAAGCGGCGCTGACCATCCGATAGCGATGCCCTTCCCGCGCCACCATAGCTGTACAGCACCGGCAAGTGCGTCAGACCGATGCCGGTTGTGGCGGCGGCGGCGAAGATGCGGGTGGATAGCTCTGCGATGTCGTCATAGGGCGTGCCGTCCGGTTGGTGGTGGATGTAGTGGAACTCACCGACCGAGGCGTATCCCGCTTGCTGCATCTCCATGAAGACCAGGGCGGCGATGGCTTGGACGTGGTCGGGGGTCAGGCGGGCGGCGAAGCGGTACATCAGATCGCGCCATGTCCAAAAGCTGTCGCGCCCCGCCGCGCGCCATTCGGTCATTCCCGCCATTGCCCGCTGAAAGCTGTGGCTGTGCAGATTGGCCAAGGCGGGCAGGAGGGTGTCGACGCACGTATCCCCAGCCCGCGCTGTCGTTTCGGTTTCGAGGGCGGTTATGATGCCCGCATCGACGGACACCCGCACATTCGACGCCCATCCGGTCGGCAGGAGGGCGTGGTTCGCGAAGATCATGGACCGCCTCGTTCCGTCATGCATGTGCGAAGGGTATACCGGACCCGCCGCATCGTGACCAATCGCAATGACCTACCGCCCGGTTTACCTGATTGGGGCGGGGGGCGTCGTACAGCGAAGGGCGGTAGTGTCTCAATTTCAATTTTCATGTCTTTCCGCGGCTTGACCGCGGAATCCATTCACCAACTCAAAGTGTTGTAAATCAATGAGAAATGGACCCCGCGATCAAGTCGCGGGGTGACGCAAAATGGAGTGCAGATTTCAAACTGACCCACTACCCGAAGGACGGAGAGAGGAGCTTGCCTGCGCTTGTTGGTAGACCTTTTCGGTTCAAGCAGTTGCCATGATCGATTCATCATGAAATTGACTTTGTTATAAAAGTCCGTACTTATCACGAATGGCGCGGATTTCGATCGATATTGGCGGGACGTTCACGGATGTGGTGGTGGATGACGGGGGGCGGTTGTCCTCGGTCAAGGTGCTGACCACGCCGACCGCCCCGGAGCAGGGGGCGCTGGACGGGGTGGACCGGGTGCTGGCGCGCCTGTCGCTGACGCCTGCGGATATCACGGGCGTCGTGCATGGCACCACGCTGGCCACCAATGCGCTGATCGAGCGGCGGGGGGCGAAGACGGCGTTGGTGACGACCGCCGGGTTCCGCGATGTGCTGGAGATGCGGACCGAGAAACGCTTTGACCAATACGCGCTGAATATCGAGTTGCCGGAACCCTTGGTGCCGCGCCCGTTGCGGCTGGGGTTACGGGAGCGGATCTTGGCGGATGGGTCGGTGCTGCACGCCCCCGATGATGCGGAGATCGACGCGCTGGCGGAGACGTTGCGCGGACAGGCGGTGGAGGCCGTGGCCATCGGGTTCCTGCATTCCTATCGCAACGACACGCATGAAGCCTATGTCGCGGAGCGGTTGGCGGGGTTGTTGGACCCGTCGGTCACGATCTGTCGCAGTGCCGAGGTGTCGGGCGAGATACGGGAATACGATCGGTTCTCGACCGTCTGCGCCAATGCCAGCGTGCGCCCGTTGATGGCACGGTATCTGGACCGGATGGTCGCGGCGCTGCGGGAGCGGGGCTTTGGCGGGTCGGTGCTGATGATGCTGTCGGATGGGGCGCTGACGACGCTGGAGCAGGCGGCGCGGTTTCCGGTGCGGTTGGTCGAGGGGGGACCGGCGGGGGGTGTGGCCTTGGCCGCGCATGTCGCCCGCGAGATCGGATCGCGCCGCACGCTGTCGCTGGATATCGGCGGGACGACTGCGAAGATTTGCTTCATCGAGGACGGCCAACCCCGCACCACCCGCAATTTCGAGGTGGCCCGCGCGTGGCGCGATGTGAAGGGCAGTGGGTTGCCGGTGCGCGTGCCGACGGTCGAACTGGTCGAGATCGGGGCGGGGGGCGGCTCGATTGCGCGGATCGACCGGCTGGGGCGGCTGTGCGTCGGGCCGCAGAGCGCGGGGTCGGAGCCGGGGCCGGCGGCCTATGGTCGGGGGGGCGAGGATGCGACGGTGACGGATGCGCATCTGACGACCGGCAATATCGCCGCCGAAGGCTTTGCGGGCGGCATCATCGACCTGACCCCCGACCGCGCCCCCGATGCCATTGCGCGGCAGGTGCAGGCACCGCTGGGCATGGAAACGGTCGAGGCGGCGGCGGCGGGGGTCGTGGAAATGGCGGATGAGACGATGGCCAATGCCGCGCGGGTCCACGGGGTGGAGTTAGGCTATGACGTGGCGGCCTTCGATCTGCTGGTTTCGGGCGGCGGCGGGGCGCTGCACGGGGCGCGGATCGCGGAGAAGCTGGGCATAAAGCGCATCATCGTGCCGAAGGATGCAGGCGTCGGGTCAGCGGTCGGGTTCCTGCGGTCCCCCGTTGCATTCGAATGGGCGCTGACGGTGATCGAGCCGCTGGAGGGGCTGGACGTAACCGCGCTAGCCGGGCGTATCGAGGGGGCGTTGGCGGAGGTGCGGGACATCGTTGCCGGGGCCGTGCCGGGGGACCGGGTAGTGACGGCGGTGAAGGCGGAATTGCACTATCGTGGGCAGGGCATCGACATCACCTTGCCGCTGGACACGGCGGATCTCGTGGCGGGGCTGAACGGGCTGGGGGCGGCGTTCGAGGCGCGGTATCGGGCGATGCAGGGCTTCGTCTTGCCCCATGTGGCGGTCGAATTGGTATCCCTGAGCGTAACGGCCCGCGAGCGGCGCGAGGAGACGGAGCCGACACCGATGCCCTTCCCCGATGACGCCCCGGAAAGCGAAAGCCGCGCGGTCTTTGACGGTCGGGCCGGTGAGGCGCTGACCTATTCGGTCGTTCCGCGCGAGGGGATGATGGCTGCGCCCATCAACGGCCCCGCGATTATCGCGGAGGCGCAGACCACGACCTTGGTGCGGCCCGGCTGGACCGTGCGGCGGATGGCGGCGGGTCATCTGCTGATGGAGCGCGGGGCATGACGGATACGCTGGATATCGTGGCGCGCACCGTGGTGTGGAACCGGCTGATTTCGGTCTGTGAGGAGCAGGCCAATGCGCTGATGCGCGCCGCCTTTGGGGCCATTGTGCGCGAGGCGGGCGATCTGTCGGCGGGGGTGTTCGATGCGCAGGGGCGGATGCTGGCGCAGGCCGTGACCGGCACGCCGGGGCATGTGAACACTATGGCCGCCTCGGTCCGTGCAATGCTGGAGGTCGTGCCGCCCGAAACGCTGTCGCCCGGCGATGCGCTGGTAACAAACGACCCGTGGCTGGGCGCGGGGCATGTGTTCGATTTTGTTGTCGTGACGCCGGTGTTTCTGAATGGCCGCATCGTCGCCTATCTGGCCGCGACCAGCCATATCGTCGATGTGGGCGGGCGCGGATGGTCGGCGGAGTCGCGGTCGGTCTTCGAGGAGGGGGTTACGATCCCCGTGATGCCGCTGCGCCGGGGCGATGCGCTGAACGAGGATATGCTGCGCATCGTCGAAACGAACAGCCGGGTGCCGCATGAGGCGCGGGGCGATATCCTGTCGCTGCTGACCTGCAACGATACCGGCGCACGGCAATTGACCGCGCTGATGGCCGAATACGGGATGCGCGATCTGGACGATATCGCCGCCTTCATCTTCGAGCGGTCGGCGGCGGGAACGCGCGAGGCGCTGTTGCGCGCACCGCAGGGCGTCTATCGTAATACGCTGGCCCTCGACGGATATGACAGTCCCATCGTGCTGAAGGCGGAAATGACGGTGGGGGATGGGCGGATCGACGTCGATCTGGCCGGGTCGTCGCCGCTGGCGGTGCGGGGGATAAACTGCCCGCTGAACTACGCCGCCGCCTATGCCGCCTTTGGCATCCGGGCGCTGCTGGCCCCGGAAATACCCAACAACCATGCCTCGCTGGAGGCGATCCGCATTACCGCGCCGCTGGGTCTGGTGGTTAGCGCCGAGCGCCCCGCCCCGGTTACGGCGCGGCATGTTATTGGGCAGGCGCTGCCCGACCTGATGCTGGGCTGTCTGGAGCAGGCCTTGCCCGGCGAGGTGCTGGCCGAAAGCTCCGGCGCGCTGTGGACCATTGCGCTGTCGGGGGCAGGGGCGGTGCCGTTCACGTCGCTGAACGTGGCGCTTGGGGGGATGGGCGCGCGGCCCGGTCTGGACGGGCTGTCCACCACCGCGTTCCCTTCGGGCGTCGGGGCGGTGCCGGTGGAGGCGGCGGAGGTGGCCGCGCCGCTGATCTATCATTCCAAGGAATTTGCCCCCGATACCGGCGGGGCGGGCACGTATCGGGGCGGGCTGGCACAGCGCATTGTCATCGGTTCGCGCCATGACGATCCGCTTGACCTGTCGGCGGCGGCGTTCGAGCGGCTGCGCAGTGGTCCGGCGGGGCGGCAAGGGGGGCTGCCCGGTGCGGCGGGGGGGGTGGAAATCACCGACGGCACGCGCATAGACGACAAGGGCATCTACCGCATCCCGGCAGGCGAGCGGTTGATCCTACAGACACCGGGCGGCGGCGGATACGGCCCCCCCGACCAACGCGACCCCCGTGCAGTGGCACGGGACCGAACTCATGGGTTGATCTCGGACGGGGCGGCCACGAATATCTACAACCAGAAGAACCATCAGGAGGAAACGTGACATGACTTTCAAGCATCTGGCAATCTCCGCCACCCTTGCCATGGGCCTCACCGCCCAAGGCGCGGCAGCGGAAACGAAATGGGATTTGAGCACCGCATGGGGCGATAAGAACTTCCACGCCCAAAGCGCGATCAAATTCGCCGATGCGGTGCGCGCGGCCACCGATGGCTCGGTCGATATCACCGTGCATCTGAGCGGCGAAATCGGGGTGAAGATCACCGAGAAACTCGCCGCCGTCGAGACGGGCATCGTGCAGATGGCCGATATGCTGCTGTTCCTTCAGGCGGGTGAAGCGCCGTTCCTAGGGATCGACACCCTGCCCTATCTGATCCAAGGGCAGGACGAGATGGAAACGTGGCTTGAGGTGGCCGGGCCGACCTATGATGCGATCTTCGAGAAGCACAATCAGAAGGTGCTGTATTACGTGCCATGGCCGTCGCCGGGTATCTACACCAAGGATGCGGTCATCAGTGCGGACGATATTGCGGGACAACGCATTCGTGCCTTCAACGCGACCTCGTTCGAGTTCCTCGAAAAGTTGGGTGCCGCCCCGGTCGAACTACCTTTCGGCGAGTTGGCGGCGGCGGTCGCGGCGGGCACGGTAGATGGAGCGTCCACCTCGACATCCACGGGGGTCAACTCGAAACTCTATCAGTTCACAAGCCATTTCAATCCGCTGAACTGGTCGATGTCGCCGGATGCCGTGACCGTGAACCTCGACGCATGGAACGCCCTGAGCGACGAGGAACGCGAGATCATCGAAGACCTCGCCTCGCTCATGCAGCCCGGATTCTGGGCGGTTTCGGCGGCGGAGGATACCTCTAAGACCGAGGTGCTGAAGGAAAACGGCATGACCATCAATGCCGCCGATGACAGCATGACGGAAAAGATGGCCGAAGCGGGTAAGGAGATGTGGGAAGCGTTCTTCGAGAAAGTGCCTGAAGCGAAGGCGGTTGTCGACGAGTATGCCGAAAAGGTTGGCAAGTAAGCCCTTGTAAAAGATAATGAACCGGACCCTCACCCTTATCGACCGATCCTCGCGATTGGCCGAAACTGTCGCCGTCCTGCTGCTGTTCGGCTATGCCGCGCTGATGCTGACCGAAGTGGTCGCACGGGCGCAGGCGCGCAGCCTGTCCTACACGTGGGAATTCAGCCAGTATGCGATGGCGGCGGTGTTTGCGCTGGGGGCGGGTCCGGCGGTGCGCATGGCGGTGCATGTGCGCATCACGCTGCTATCGGAGCGGTTGCCGGAGCGGGCGGCGCGGGTGCTCGATTGCATTGCGAACCTCGTGGCGTTGATCATTGTCGCGCTGATCGTACAGGCGATGGCGACGAAGGCGGCGACGTCTTTCGAGCGAAATATCCTTGCTACGTCGGTCACGCGCACGCCGCTGTGGATACCGCAAACGCTGGTGGTTTGGGGGTTCGTGCAGCTATGGCTCGACCTGTTCGCGCGGCTGGTGCGGCGCTGGCGGGGCGATGTGCATGAGTGGCGCAATGCGGATGCGGAGCCGGTGGATGCCTGAGGATACCCATGTTTGAGATCGGGGCCGTCACGCTGCTATTGTTCGTGCTGCTGTTGGCCGGGTCGGTGTGGATCGGGCTATCGCTATTCGCCACGGGATACATTCTGCTGGCGATCTTCAAGCCGAATATCCCGCTCGACATATTCGCGGGGGGCGTGATCTGGGGGGCGCTGATCCCGTCTCCGCTACTGTCGCTGCCCCTGTTCGTTCTGATGAGCGAGATCCTCGTTGCCGCCGGGCTGGGGCGGTCGCTGTTTTCGGGCCTTGCGCCATGGGTCGGTCGGTTGCCGGGGGGGTTGCTGCATGTGAATGTGGTTGGCTCGACGCTGTTCGCGGCAGTATCGGGGTCGTCGGCGGCGACGACGGCCATCGTGGGTAAGGTCAGCCTGCCCGAACTCGATGCGCGGGGCTATGACCGACAGCTTGCGGTTGGGTCGCTGGCTGGGTCGGGAACGCTGGGCTTTTTGATCCCGCCCTCGATCATCATGATCATCTACGGTGTGGTGGCGGAGGTTTCGATCCTCGAACTCTTCATCGCCGGGGTGATACCGGGGCTGGCGCTGGCGGGCCTGTATATGGGCTATATCGCCCTGCATCAGACGGTGACCGGCACCCAGCCGAAGATCGACCCGCCAACCCGCGCCGACCGGATGCGGGGGCTGGTGCAGATCGGGCCGATGGCGGCGCTGATCGTCGGGATCATGGGCGCGCTGTATCTGGGCCTTGCCAGTATCAGCGAGTTGGCGGCGCTTGGCGTGCTGGGGGCGATCCTCGTCGCCATCGTGACGGGGCGGTTCTCTGCGGCGGCGATGCTGCGCGCGGGGCGGCGGGCGGTGCGGACAACCGCGATGATCGGGCTGATCATCATCGGGGCGTCGCTGCTGAATTCGGCCTTTGGATTCCTTGGCATCCCCAAGGCGGTGGCGTCGGGCATCGCCGGGTTCGAGCTTGCGCCCTTCGCGCTTATCCTCGTGTTGCTGCTGTTCTACGTGCTGCTGGGCATGTTTCTGGACGGTACGTCGTTGATCGTGATGACCTTACCCGTGACGTTACCGCTGGTCACGGCGGCGGGCTATGACCCGGTATGGTTCGGCATCTTCATCGTCGTCGCGGTGGAGATCAGCCAGATCACGCCACCCATCGGGTTCAATCTCTTCGTCATTCAGTCGCAGACGGGCGAGAGCATCGGGCGCATCGCATGGGCCGCCCTGCCCTTCTTCGGCATCCTGTTCGGCTTTGCCCTTCTGCTCGCGCTATTCCCCGCCCTTGCGCTTTGGTTGCCAGGAACATTGTAATGAGTGCACTGCATCACAAGGTACGCGAAGGCATCATGAACCGCATTGCGGCGGGCGATTTGAAGGTCGGTGACCGCCTGCCGCCAGAAGCGGACTACGCCGCCGAACTGGGGGTCAGTCGGGCGACCCTGCGCCGGGCATTTGCCGATCTGGAACGGGCGAAAATCCTAGAGCGACGCAAACGGGCGGGAACGCGGATTATCGCGACGCAGCCCTTGCCGAGTTTCAGCATGGAAACCGGCGGCCTGAATACCGTGCTGAGTATCGATGCCGAGGCCATCTTCGCCATTACCGCGACGCGCAATCTGCCCGCCGAAGCCATCCCCGGTGCGAAGGAGTATGGAGTGGCGAGCGACATATGGCTGGAGATCACGGGCGCACGGAGGATGCCGGACGAAACGACGCCCTTCAGCATCAATCGCGTCTACGTCCCCCCCCGGTATGCCGGTGTGGAGGCCATGCTCGGCGGTCTGGACACCTCCATCTTTCGGGCCATGGAGGCGGCATTCGGGGTTACGGTCGGGCGGGTGTGTCAAAGCGTCCGCGCACGCACATGCCCGGTCGAGGATGCCTTGGCCATGGGTCTTGCCAGCAACGCACCGGTTCTGGAGATCGAAGCCCAACTCTACACGCGGGATGGCGACTTGCTGGAGATTTCACTCGCCACGTTCGATGCCGCGCGTTTCGAGGTCAAAACCGATGTCGATATTGGGTAAAGCGCATTGCGATTGTCCGGGATCACCAAGCGCCATGTTTTATCGCGATAGCGGTCGCGCTTTATTGTGGCTCTTCGGAGCGTAAGGCCGATTTGAGCACCTTGCCATTGGCATTGCGGGGCAGCGGGTCGCGGCGCAGGTCGATCCGCTCAGGAACCTTGTAATCGGACAGATGCGCGCGGGCATGGGCCGTGACGGCGGCGGCGATATCGCCCTGCCTTTCCGGGTTTCGCGGCACGATGACGGCCCGGACCCGCTCGCCCAAAACCGGGCATTCATACCCGATGACGGCACATTCCAGCACATCGGGATGCGCCGCGAGCACGTTCTCCACCTCCGCCGAATATATCTTGTACCCCCCGCGATTAATCATGTCCTTCCGGCGGTCGAGCACTTGCACCAACCCGTCCGCATCCATCGCCCCGATATCGCCAGAGCGCCAGTAACCGGCCACGAAATTCTCGGCGGTGGCTTGCGGATTACGCCAGTATCCGGGCACGACCATCGGCCCCGCGATCCACATTTCGCCCGTCTCGCCGGGTTCGACCTCCCGGCCATCGTCGTCCATGATCCGGATATCGGCGCAATGCACGGGATGCCCGATGCTGTCCGACCGCGTGACCGCCAAATCGGTCGGCAGCAGCGTGGCCGCCGAGGTCAACTCGGTCGCGCCATAAGCGTTCATCAGCCCCAGCCCCGGCAACCGCTCCGCAAGGCCCGCAATCGTCGCCTGCGGCATCGGCGCGCCACCATACCCGCCGATCCGCCAGTTCGACAGGTCGTATCCATCGAAATCCGGCTCCAGCAGCATCAGATTGTACATCGCCGGAACCAGAATTGTATTCGTGACGCGCTCGCGGGCGATGAGATCGAGGCAGGTCTTCGCCCTGAAATCCTCCAGCAGCACCAGCGCCCCGCCGATGCCCAGCGTCGTCGAAATCGCCCCCAGCAGACCCGTCACATGCGAACCGGGCACGGCGAGAAGGGTCCGGTCGGCCTCATCCAATTCCATGGCATACCGGAAATGCAGGACCGAGTGGACGACGTTCAAACCCGTCAGCATCGCACCCTTCGGCTTGCCCGTCGTGCCGGAGGTGTAGAGGATGAAAACCGGCTCCTCTTCATCGAGTTCCGCCCAAGGAACCGCACCCGCCGCGCCGCAATCCTCGTCGGTCGATACGGCCATCCGCAGGGCATCGACACGATCCGGCAAATCCAGATCGGGCTGATGCACCAACCCGACCGCCCCGCAATCATCGAGGCAATAGGCGATTTCCGGGGCGGCCATGCGCGTGCTCAGCGGCACGGCGATGGCCCCCAGACGCAGGCAGGCGAGGACCGTCTCGACGAAGGCAAATCGGTTCCCGATCAGCACCGCCACCCTGTCCCCCCGTTCGATGCCCCGCGCCTGCATCCCCGCCGCCAGCCGGTTCGTGCGCGTGTCGATATCGGCATAGCTCAGCCGCCCCTCGGCCCCGACGAGGCAGTCGCGCGCCGGAAAGCGGGCAATCATATCGGCAAGCATCCGCTGCACGCTGGCCGGGCGGTCGCGGAAACAGCGCACCACCCGGTCGCCGAAATGCCGCTCGTACCGCTGCGGTACGGGTTGCAGCCGTCGCCACATCCTGTTCTCCATCATCCGAAACCTGCCCCGGACACTCGGATAATCCGCCGTGCTTGGCAATGACGGTGGCGGCACAAAGCCCGTGTGAATGCGTTCACAGCGCCCTTGGCCCAAGACTGCGATGACCTGTCCAGACAGTTCAATGGAGCCGATTATGAACCCCGAAATCTGGATTGCCCTCGCCGCCGCCAACTTCTTCTCCGCCGTTTCACCCGGCCAAAATGTTGCCCTTGTAGGGTCTGCCACCGCGCGTGGCG
>CALJIU010000113.1 GCA_937974055.1 uncultured Neomegalonema sp.
GCTGGGCGGCCTTGACCTGCATTTCGACGGTCCAGCCGAAATCCTCGTCGCGCATGGCGAGGCTTTTCAGCGCGCTGTCGCTGATGGCGCGGAAGGGGCCGAGATCGGTGTGATGTACGCCCCAGAAAGCGCGGATCAGGCGGCAGGCGAGCCAGTTTCCGAAGCGTTGCGTTGCCGTCAGCGATCCGGCCTCGGCACCGCCCAAGACGCGCGAGCCGATGACGAAATCGGCCTCGCCACCCGCGATGGGATCGACCAGCGTATCCATGCGGTCGGGATAATCGGCGAGGTCGCCATCGACGAAGATCAGGATATCCGTGTCACCGGCGGTGGCGATACCGGCGAGGCAGGCGCTGCCGTATCCACGCTGGGGCGCAGGGGCGATGTCGGCCCCGGCTTCGCACGCGCGTTCTGCGGTTGCATCGGTCGAGCCGTTATCGGCGACGATGATACGATCGATCCAATCGGGAATTTCCGCGATGACCTGCGCGATGGATTCCTCTTCGTTTAGGGCGGGGATGATGACGGTGCAGTGGTTGTGGTTTCTCATGTCGCTTTGCGTCCCGTGATCCAGTCATAGGCAAGCACTGTGAGAACCGGGCCGAATTCGAGCCAGACGATCCAGCGGTCGAACGGGGCCGGGTTGCCCCAATCCACCATATCAAAGCGCAGGTAGTAGAAAGGCAGCAGCACGCCGAGCAGCATCAATCCCCGGCTGGGGACGATGCATAGGAAAGGCAAGACCCAGACATAGTACCACGGGTAGGCGGTCGGGCTGAGTAGCAACAGCAGGGCGGCGACGGTCAGGGCCGCTGCGGGGATTTGCGCCCGATCCCGGATGCGCCAGCCCAGCATGATGGCGGTGATGCCGATGCCGCCGACGATCACGATCCGCGCGAGGCGGTTGGGGTCGAGGTGGAGCATGTCGAGCTTCCAGAATGACCATGCCAGTGCTTCGCGCAGGGCACCGAAGAGGGCGTGATTACGCTCCCACCCGCCCGCATAGGCGACGAGGCCGGATTGGCTGTCGAGGCGGCCCAGCACCATCGGCGTGGCGATGAGGGCGGTGACGAGGACGAGGACGGCCCCGGCGGTCATCCAGATGCGCCACCGCCCTTGCCAGATCAGGACCGGGGCGAGGATCAGGGGCCAGACCTTGACCCCGGCGGCGATGGCGAGGGCCGCGCCCGATGCGATGGGCCGCGCGCGGACCGCTAGCAGTAACGCGCCGGCGAGGGCCGGGAACAGCAGGGCATCCATATGGGCGGAGTTGATGATTTCCTTCGCGATGAGGGGGTTCCACCAGTAGATCGCGACCCATGCCGGATTGCGGCCCAGTTCTCGCAGCAGGAGGATCATCAGCCAGAGTCCCAGCATCTCTGCCGCAAGAAATACCGCGCGCAATCCGGTAATTCCCCACGGGTCGAGGTGATGGGCGAGCCAGAACGCAGCCTGTGCGACGGGGGGATAGATCGTGGCGAGGATGCCGTAGCTGATCGCCTGCGCCACACCGCCGGAGCGTGCGGCCAATGCCTGCCATTCCGGCCCAGCCTGCCCGGATAACGCCTCCGCCGGGCCGACGGCGAAGGGATTTAGCCCCGCCTGTACCGCCGCGCCGTCCCAGAAATAGCGCAGGAAGTCGATCTCGCGGATCGGGTCGGAGGCGAAATAGACGAGGCGCATGGCCAGCCCGATGCCGATGGCGAGCATCAGCGATACCTCGCCCGCACGCAGCGACCGGGGCAGGGCCAGCCATGCCAGCCCGGCGATGCCAAGGGTCAGCCCCGTTATTGAGGCAAGGGCGTTCGGGTCGAAGGACACCACGGTCAGCAGGATGCTGGAGCCGAGAACCGCGAGGCAGATGAGGGGCAGGGGGAGGTGCATGGAACCGTCGCATAAAAAAGGGGAACGCCATCGACGGCGCTCCCCCGTTGTCAGATTATGTCCATCGCGAAGGCGACTCGGTTGGCACCGGCTTCACGAGGTCGGATGATTACTGGCTAGGGCCGACGTAAGGGCCGATATTGACGTAGTTGCCAGCGGGAGCGGCACCGGTCGTGACAGTCGTATCCGCGCCTGCGGTGGTGCCGGTATAGGCGGTGGTGCCCATCGTGGTGTCGACATACGTGCCAGCGGTGGTGCCCACCGTAGCGCCGGTATAGGTGCTGGTCGTGGTGCTTGCCGGTTTGTTAGTATAGGCGCTCATCGGTTTTTTGGTATAGGCGTTCATGCCGCTATCCATGACCTGATAGCTGCCGGAGCCGCTGATTGCTGCGTTGTCACCGCCGGTGCTGCTGCCCGCTGCATTGAAGGTGCTCGTGCTGCTGCCTGCCGCTGTATTCGCGTAGGTGTTCGTGAAGCTGCCCGTATTGCTGCCGGCACTTTGAGCCATAGCAGAAACGGACCCAAGTGCGAGCGTTGCCGCGATGGAAACCTTGATGAATGTGGTGCGCATCATATCGATCCTTGCATCGTGATTTTTCCGAACGCTTCGTGCCGCGTTGCGTGAACATTACTTATGGGATGCGTTAAGGATTTCAAAAAAACGAAGCCTGACATTTAAGTGATGTACGGTTTTGCCCTGCGCTCGGCGGGCGGGTTCTGTCGTCAGGCGGTCGAGAATACCGCATCGCCCAGCACGTCCATCCTCGGTGTCACGCCCAATCCCGGCGCGTTCGCCGCCGCCATGGTGCCGTCCGAAATCTCCGGCCCGCCATCGGCGATGACCAGATCGGTGTATTCGTGGAAAGCCGATGACTGCGAGTGAAAGGCCTCTGGCGTCGAATGAGCCAGATGGGCAATCGCCGCCGTCGCTATTTCGCCGCCCCATGCGTCTTCGATAGTCATGTAGACTCCGAACTCGACACAGAGGTCGCGGAACTGTCGCGCTTTCGTCAGGCCACCCAGTCGGTTGATTTTGACATTGACCTGATCCATCGCGCTGTCCGCGCGCCCCCGCATGAGCATCCCGATGCTGTCCATGCATTCGTCGAGGATCATGGGCTGGTCGCAATGGCGACGGATCGAGAGGCATTCTTCGTAGGTCAGGCAGGGTTGCTCCATGTAGTAATCCATGCCCTGTGTCGCTCCGACCACCCGCATCGCTTCGGGCGTCGAATGGGCGAGATGGGCGATGGCGGCGGTGGCGATTTCGCCGCCCCAAGCATCCTCGATGGTCATATAAATGCCGAAACTGACGCAGAGATCGCGGAATTGGCGGGCTTTGGTCAGGCCACCGAGGCGGTTAATCTTGAGGTTGACCTGATCCATCGCCGAATCGTTGCGGCCCCTTATCAGCATGTCGATGCTGTCCATGCATTCGTCGAGGATCATGGGCTGGGTCGCGTGTTTGCGGATCGACAGGCATTCCTCGTAGGTCAGGCAGGGCTGTTCGAGGTAGTAATCCATGCCTTTGGTCGCGCCGACGACGCGCATGGCGTCATGCATGGCCCATGTCGTGTTGGCATCCGCCGCGAAGATGTTGCCCGGCGCGCGGGCGGCGAGGATGGCTTCGATCCGCTCGATATCGGTGTTCGCATCGTCGCCGACCTTGATCTGATACTTGCGGAAGCCCTGCGCCTGATACTCGCGCAGGCGGGCGACCATCGCGTCGGGGTCTTGGCGGGACAGAACCTTGAACAGCTTGACGCGGGGGTTCAGCAGGCCGCCGAGCAGCATGTAGCAGGGGAGGTCTACGGACTTGCCCAAGATATCCCAAAAGGCCATGTCGAGCGCCGATTTGATGTAGGGATGGCCGCGCAGATGGCGGTCCATCAGGGCGTAGATCGCGTCGGTCTGGCGGGGGTCGGCACCGATCAGGGCGGGGGCGAGCGTCTCGATACCGCTGCGCACGCCTTGGGCATAGGCGGGCAGGTAGGCGGGGCCGAGGGGGCAGCTTTCACCGACCCCCGTGATGCCCGCATCCGTCTCGACAATGACGACCGTGGTGTCGAAGGCGGCGAAGGACTGACCCCCCCAGCTATACGCGCCCTCCTTCATGGGTAGGTCGACCTTGTGGGTGGAGATGCGGGTGATCTTCATGGGATGGCCTTTCAAGTCTCGAAAATCGCGTTCGGCAATAGGCAGGAGACGACGGTGTTGGGGGCGTTGACGTTGCTGCTGATCCTTAGGTCGGCGGCGACGGAGCAGATGGCGTAGGCTTGCTCGCGCGACCAGCCGCGATGGGCGAGCAGATCGATCATGGCGAGCAGGGCGTTGCGGGCGGCGAGGGTGGTGTCCTCGCCCCGGTTGGTGCCGTCCGGCTCGATGGGCATTCCGGTGGTGGCGACGAAGCCGCCGCCCTGCCACGCGGCGTCGCGGAAATCGGTATGGGTAAAGCGGGGCCAGCGGATGCCTTCGGCTTGCGCGCGGCCCTTGTAGAGCCTGAAGCGCAGATCGACGGTCGCGCCCATTTCGATGGCGGTCACGCAGCATTCCGAATCGCCCTGCGCGTAGTGAGCATCGCCGGTGGAGAACAGTGCGCCCTCGACGGCGACGGGAATGAACAGGCGCGACCCTTTGGTCAGGTGACGGATATCGAGGTTGCCGCCGTTCTCGCGCGGGGGGATAGTGCGCAGGCCGTGGGTTGCGGCGGGTCCGGTGGTGGGGACGGCATCCTCCGCATCGGGGGGCAGAATGAGGTCACCACGCTCGGCGGCGGCGGCTTCGCGGGCGGTCCATTCTGTGAGTTGAGCGTGGGAGGGGGCGATTCCCGCCGTGCCCATGAAACTGGCCTCCGGGATACGCACGCCGGGGATTTCCGCCGAGCGCGCCCAGCCGTCTTCCATGTGCCAATGGGCGAGGAAGGGATCGTGGAAATCGCTGCGCAGGAAGCCCGCGCCCGCGCGGATGCGCGTCCAGCCGTAATCCTGCGGGATGATATCGACGAATTCGACCTCCAGCAAATCGCCGGGCCGCGCGCCGGTGACGTGGACCGGGCCAGTGATGGGATGCGAGGTTTTCGTGGCGACGTTGCCGAGATCGGCGGTCGTCATGCCGGGGCGAATCTGGCCGTCGGAGGCGTCGCGGGTTTCGAGTCGGACAACTTGGCCGGGGGCGACCTCGATGAGGGGGGGAATGTCGGGGTGCCAGCGGTTATGGCCCGTTCCCGCATCGTCGCGCAGGCGTTTGGTGCGGTCAATCCGTATGTGTTGCATGGCGGTCCCCTTTGTGTACCGAACAAACGGAACACTGGACGGGCAGGCCGGTCAATGCTGAAAGGGATTGGAGGCGACGCCCGGAATCGAACCGGGGTGGACGAATTTGCAATCCTTCGCCTCTCATTGATTCCGAAAGCATTGCCTGTAAACCCCCCGCATTTGTTCACGACGAACAATCAAGGGGTTATGAGGCGAGTGTAAACGGCGCTGGTCGCCCTGACGATCTGTCCAAAACAGAAAACGCCGTCCCGGCTGGTACCCGGAACGGCGCAGAAAAAATGCGTCTGGAAAAGACTGTATCGCGAGGATATGCGAGCGATGCGCCCGACGCAATCGTTAAAACCTTCGCAGCACGGCGGGGCCAGCTACTCGAAGCCGCTGCATCCGATACGACCCTGACGCCTACCGCCCTGCGCGTCCTGATGCTGCTTTCGCTTCGCTGGGCAGACGCCAAGACGGGGCGCTGCTGGCCTGCAAAGGCGACCATTGCCGAGGCGCTGACGACCCATGAAAAGACGATCCAGAAGGCGCTACGCGAACTGCGTGAGCGGGGCTGGATCATGGTCGTTCCCGGCGCTGGCCAGAACGGCACGAACGTCTATCAGGTTGTTCACAGCCGGTTTGAGGGGGGAGCGAAACGGCTCCAAAAGGGGGAGCGAAACCACTCCCCGAACCTAACCATAGAACCTAATAAGACTACTACGGTTTCTCTTACCGAGAGAGTCACGGTCGAAAACGCGAATTCGGAGGACGAAAGGCGGACGGATGCCTCTCAACATTCTAGGTCAGTTAAAACGGCTAAACCGATTGCTGAGAATGAAGGGGAACGGGTTGCTAAGGGCGGTGCGCCGTCCGGACCGTCTTCGCGACCGATAGCGGGCGATGGCCACGAATGGGCCGAATGGCGGGCTTGGCTCTCTGAAAGCTGTATCGATCCCGGCAAGATACCACGCTGCACGATGCGGGATGGAAGCCGGGGCTATCTGCTGCCGATGCGCTGGCCACCAAGTGACCGCGACGGCGGGCGGCTTGTGCAGCAATGGATGCGGGCCAAGGGTATCCATCCGACATTGATGGCCGCATGATGGCCGATAGCGTTTGGATCATACGGGGAAGCTATTATGCCGTTCGCTGGTCGGAGTGGTTGGACAAGCGGCGTGCGCCTGATCTGTCGCAATGGGCGGAGAAACGCGAGGAGCGTGACCCCCGCCGCGACTGCGAAACCGTGGCTTACCGAGTGCCCTCGATGGTGCCGCCGCTGGTCACTGACGACGAGGCGCGGGAAGCTGTATACGATCTGATCCGGTGCCGCCTTGCTGTTCTCAAGCGGGTGGCCTGACGATGGCGCGATGGCCCTATTGCACGAGCGCATGGAAGCGGTTGCGGCTGGCGAAGCTGGCGGAGGAACCGTTGTGTTATGCCTGCACATTGCGCGGGCAGACCGTGGAGGCCGTGGCCGTCGATCACATGAAGGCAATCCGCGACGGCGGCGATCCCTTCCCGCCACTGTCCGGGCTGATGGCGCTGTGCGAACGATGCCATAACGAGAAAACCGCTTCGATGGATAGCCGTAATTCTCGCAAGGGCGCGCGACGGTTCAAGGGTTTCGACGCGAACGGCAATCCGATCGATCCCGGCGACGACTGGCACGGGGGCGGCTCCGATCACTAGAACCGGGCGGCATGGTGACCGGTGCATACCCTACATTAATACTTAATTACTGATACTTAGGAGGGAATGGAAATGGCGTTGCGTGGCAAGGGGGCGAAGCCTCTTTCAGAAAGGGGCAACGCCGATCACCGCCCTGTCAAGCCGTGGGAAACCCCCGGCATGACCCGACCGGAGCGGGTGCGGGCCTTCATCGAAGACCTACCGATCACGGCGGGCAAGCTGGCGGGGACAAAGATGCGCCTGCGCCCCTTCCAGTGGTCATTTATCCGGGCCGTGTATGCCGAGGACGAATCCGGCACCCGCCCGATCCGCAGCGCGGTCCTGTCGATGGGGCGCAAGAACGGCAAGACCCAATTGGCGGCGGCGCTGGGGCTGTGTCACCTGATGGGGCCGGAGGCCGAGCCGCGCGGCGAAGTCTACAGCGCGGCGCTGACCCGCGACCAAGCGTCCAAACTGTTTGCCGAAATGGTCGCGATCCTGACCGAGCATCCCGAACTCGATGACCGGGTGAACGTGGTGCGCTTCACCAAACAGGTTGAGGTTCTGACCGGCGACGGCAAAGGATCGATCTATCAGGCGCTCTCCGCCGATGCCGATTCAAAACTGGGCCTGTCGCCGTCCTTCGTCGTCTATGACGAACTCGGAAGCGCCCCGAACCGCAAGCTGTACGACGCCTTAGACACCTCGACCGGCGCGCGGGAGAATCCGCTGCTGATGTCGATATCGACGCAGGCGGCGGCGGACCATCACGTCTTTTCTGAACTGGTCGACTATGGCCTGAAGGTCCAGTCCGGCGATATCATCGACCCGTCGTTCCACCTGACGCTGCACGCGGCGGCGCAGGATGCGGACCCGTGGGCGGCGGAGACATGGGCGGCGGCGAATCCGGCGCTGGGCGATTTCCTGTCCCTCGAAAACGTGGAGCGGATGGCATCGCAGGCGAAGCTGGTGCCGTCGAAGGAGGCGGCATTCCGCAACCTGATCCTCAATCAACGGGTATCGTCCGAGGCGCGCTTTATCCATCGGGCCGAATGGGACGCTTGCGCCGTGCCAGTGGATCGTGAGGCGCTGCACGGGCGTTCCTGCTGGGTGGGCCTCGATCTGGGCGGTACGCGCGATCTGACGGCGGCTGTGTTCGTCTTTCCGCATGAGAACGGCGGCATCGATGTGCTGCCCTTCCACTTCATGCCCGAAAACAACATCGCGGGCCGATCCGATGAGGACCGGGTGCCGTATGACCTATGGGCCAAGCAGGGCCATATCACGCTGATTCCCGGCGCGACCATCGATCCGTCTTTCATCGCGCATTTCCTGCTGCAAATGTCGGAGACTTTCGACGTGCAATCCATCGCCTTCGACCGCTGGCGCATCGAAGACCTGAAACGCGAGCTAGGCCTGCTGGGGGGCGCGTTGCCGCTGGTGAGCCACGGGCAGGGCTTCAAGGATATGTCGCTGGCGGTCGATGCCCTCGAACGCAGCGTGGCCGAGCGCAAGCTGCGCCACGGCGGCAACCCCGTCCTGACCATGTGCGCGAGTAACGCGGTCGTCACCCGCGATCCGGCTGGGGGGCGCAAGCTGGACAAGTCCAAGGCGCGCGGGCGCATCGACGGGCTGGTCGCGCTGGCGATGGCCCTCAACGTCGCGAAACCCGCCGAGCCGGAGGCGCTGCCCGCCTGTCTGGCGGACCTGTTGTGAGAATTGCGCCCTTTGCGTTTTCGGGGCGCGATACGCCAGCGGGCGGTGCGTTAAAACACCCGCAGCGCGGCACCGGTTACCCTTTGCCGGGGGCCGCGCGTC
>CALJIU010000114.1 GCA_937974055.1 uncultured Neomegalonema sp.
CGGTCGGCCAGCGTCATCGCCTCGATCTGGTCATGGGTGACGTAGACCATGTTCTTGCGCACCTTCTGGCGCATCAGGGCCAGTTCCGCCCGCATCTGGCCGCGCAATTTGGCATCGAGGTTCGACAGCGGTTCGTCAAACAGGAACGTGCCCGCATCGCGCACCAGCGCCCGGCCCATCGCAACGCGCTGGCGTTGTCCGCCCGACAGTTCGGCGGGCTTGCGATGCAGAAAATCGGTCAGGCCCAGCATCTCGGCCACGCCCTCGACCTTGGCCTTGATCTCTTTGCGGGGGGTCTTGGCGAGGCGCAGGGCGAAGCTCATGTTCTTCGCGACGTTCATGTGGGGGTAGAGCGCGTAATCCTGAAAAACCATCGCCACGTCGCGAGCCTTTGGCGGCAGATGGCTGACGGGGGCGTCATCGATGTAGATTTCGCCCTCGGTCACGCTTTCCAGCCCCGCGAGCATACGCAAAGTCGTGGATTTGCCGCAGCCCGACGGCCCGACGAGCACGGTGAATTCGTCCTCGGCCATCGACAGGTCGATGCCGTGCAACACTTGCGTATTGCCGTACCGCTTGACCAGCGAATCCAGTCGGATGGTCGGCATCATTCCCCCGAGGTCGTCTTCTGTTCTTATGAGAGAACGTAAAGCGGTGAGGGCGTCCTGCAAGTATTACCTGTCACCTGCGGCAATTGCGCGGGTTAGGACAATGTTGCTTCGAGCATTGCAATCACGTCGTCCAGCGGCATCGCCTCGCTGAAAAGATGGCCCTGAAACTCATCACACCCGTATCGGGCCAGCCAATCCGCCTGATCCTGCGTTTCCACCCCTTCGGCCACGGTTTTGACGCCCAATGCCTGTGCCATTGTGATGACGCCCAGTGTCAGGTTCTCAAAACCCTCCGCCGCGACCAGCGAACGGTCGATCTTGATGCAGTCGATGGGATAGCGCCGCAGGGCAGCGATGTTGGAATAGGCGGTGCCGAAATCGTCGATCGCCAATGGAAAGCCCAGCTCCACAATGCGCTTGAGAACCCTGTCGAGGCGCGTGCTTTCGGATGCGAGCACGGTTTCAGTGATTTCCAATTCGAAACAGGTCGGATCGATCAGCGGATCGGCGGCGATTTCTTCGAGGCAGTCGATCAGGGATGGATCGCTGAACTGTCGAGCGGAAACGTTGACCGACATGTTGATATAATGCCCCTGCGCTCTTAGTCGGGCCTGAGACAGCGCCGCCATTTTCAAGGCGCGGCACCCCACCTCATGGATCAACCCGGTCCGTTCGGCCACGGGAATGAAATGTTCCGGCGAGATGCTCTTGCCGTCCTGAGTCCACCGCATCAATGCCTCGACCCCGGCGAGGGTCGTGCCGTCCGCCTTCATGCGGGGTTGGAACCACAGTGACAGTGCATCCGATTTCAGCGCATCGCGCAGGTCGGCATCAATTTGCAGAATGCTTTCCTGCTTGCTGTGCAATTGGCAATCGTAGCGGCTCATCCTGTTACCGCCATCTTCCTTCGCTTCGTAGAGCGCGAGATCGGCGGTATTGAGCAATTCATCAAAGGTCGTCCCGTGCTCGGGATAGACGCTTAATCCGATGCTTGCGCTCAACTCGAACTGTCTGTGCATAACGATGTAGGGCTTCTTCAGTACCTCAAGGGCCTTTGCCATGCGCGCTGCGAAGGTATCCTCATTGATTTCGCGGCAGCAAAAGAGCAAAAACTCGTCACCACCGATGCGGGCGATCTGGCAGATGTCCGACAGCTCGGCGGACAGACGCTTTGCCACTTGGCCTAGTACCAAATCACCCGCCCGATGGCCCATTGTGTCGTTGATGAGCTTGAAACGGTCCAGATCAAGAAAGCAGACCCGCATGGTCAGGTCGCCTGTGTCGTCGAGGGTGACCATGTTTTCGATCAACTCGGCCATGGCGTTGCGGTTCAGAAGCCCCGTGACCGGATCGTGGAGGGCTAGAAAGCGCATCCGTTCGCGATCCATTTCCTGATCGGTGACGTCGATGGCGGTAATGGTCAATTGCCGTCCCGGAGTGGCGCTATGCGCCGTGATCGTCACGTCCAGTTCGTGGATGCGCCGCCCCTGCACCGTGTTGACCGCTGTGGTAAAGCGGCCCTGCGAGATATCGCTGTCGAATTCCAGCAGCGTTTCCACGAGGTCATCGGGCACGATTCTCTCATGCAGCTTGGGCATGGTCGATGAAAAGGTGCGACAGGCGGCGGGGTTCATGAAGACGCAGCGTCCATCACGATCATAGGTGGCGATGATGGCGCTGGTGAAAAGAAGGGCATTGGTGCTTTGGGTGAAATCATTCGAGGGGCGGCTAAGTTGTTCGGCCTCACAATACATCGCCATACGCCCGTCATCGAGCAGGATGCCCTGTAACCGGCATAGTAGATTACGGGGTTTGCCGTCGGGATACAGGGTCCAGAATTCATCGAAAACACCACCACGCACGAAATCTTTCTGGAATTGCTTCAGTCGCTCCTGTGCGTAGGTCGACATATCTACACTTAGATCGCGGTTGTAGAGTTCTGCCGCGCTGTCCGACTTCCAAATGGCGAGCGCACTGCGATTGACCCAGACGATTCGGTTATGGTCGATGTCGAAGACCCATGATGGGGTGCGGGAGGTTTCGGCCAATTTCAGGTCGGTAGCGCACAGGGTGCCCTCAGGCATATCCGCTAACGGCGAATCTTGGGGTGGCATCGTATCGCAGTCATCGCTTCTGTTCATACGTCCCCCTTGGAAGATCGAATGTCTTCCACGAATTCAGTTAAGAGCTTTCGCGTGGATTAGACAAGTAATGTTATTTATTCATCGTACAGTTGAGTGTTCCGGTATCGTTGGCTCACGCGACACGATGGATGATGCCGCCCCCGCTGCCGCGCCTAGCGCATCGCCGGGGCGTTCCTCCGCATCGTCGGCGGTTTCCACGACCACCCGTACCTGTGGTTTGGCGAAGGGGATGTTCTCCGCCTCAAAAGCATCTTGCATCGCCTGAAAGGCAAAGCGGCGAATGACAAATTGCTTGCCGGGTTTGCACATGAATTTAGTCGAGATCACAAAACCGTAATCATCGACTTCGACCGCGCCCTGCGCCTTGAACGGCTGCAAGAAATCGCCAGCGATTGCCTCCTCCTGCATCATTTCCTGACCGACCTTCTTGAGTAATTTGCGTACCTTGTTCAGATCGGTTTCAAAAGGTACGCGAACGCGCAGCTTCATAATCGCCCAGTCGCGGCTGAAATTCTGAATCACATCCACCGCACCGAACGGCACAGTGTTGAGTGCGCCTCGGTGGTGGCGCAGTTTCATCGAGCGTATCGAGATTTCCTCCACTGTTCCTTTTACGCTGCCGACATCGAGATATTCACCGATGCGGAAAGCGTCCTCCATTAAAAAGAAGAAACCCGTGACGATATCGCGCACCAATGTCTGCGACCCGAAACCGATGGCCAGCCCGACGACGCCCGCCCCTGCCAGCAGCGGCCCGGTATCGACGCCCAGCGCCGATAATGCGACCAGCAAGACCAGCGTGCCGAGTGCTATCAAGACTGCGCGCTTGGCCAAGGGCAACAGCGTGCGTGCCCGGCTGAGGCCCGCACCGCCCTGCTCGGCTTCCATCGCATCTGCCCCATGCTCGGCGGCATAGGCGGCGTCTTCCGTGTCGATTTGGCGGTCGATGGCGATGCGGATCGCTTGCCACAGCGCGTAGGCGACGAACAAGATGACCGCGACCTCGACCAGCGCATGGACAGCTCGTGCCGTCCATGTCTCCTCGGCCATGGGCAGCAGATCAACGCGCCACCCGGCGGCCAGCATCGATACGGCGATAGCGGGCAGCGCGATGCGACCAACCCGCGCGAAGGCCGCGCCCAAAGCTTCGCCCCGATCATCGAATCGTATGGCCGTACGGCTGAGTGCGCTCTCGACGATAGGGACCAGCAGCAGGACGAGGAAGGTGAGCAGACCGCCGCCATAGAGTGGCTGATTGCCGAGGAACACGTTTATCAGCACAAAGGCGTAGGAAAGAAGCGGGACCAGCGCAAAGGTAGAGGGCCAAATCCGCGCGAGCATGCGCCTCAGCGGCCCCGGCTCGCGCGCTCCGGCAAGGATATCGCTGCGAATCGCGCCCCGGCTGGCCCAGATCGTTGCACTCAGCAGTAGGGCGGTCAGCATTCCGACGAGGATGAGCAACAGGTCATGCACGGCCCCGCCGATGCCCACCGCCGAAAAAGAAGCGCAGCTAAAAAACGCGAAGACCGAGATCGCCGCCGTTGCGCTGATGCTGTTATGCAGGCGCGTGGCCTGTGCATCGTCCATTGCGGGCAGGCGCTGGCCCCAATTGGTCGGTGCGAAGACCGTGCGGCTAAGGCCGCTGATCAGCAGGACGATGACGATCCCCGCGAGGTAGAAGAAGAACAGGGTCCGGTCGCGGCTATCCCCCGGCAGCAGTAGCGAAAACGCCGCCGTGGCCAGCGCCGCCATGACGGCGGCGGCCAGCGCCTCGGACAGCAATCGCCCGAAGAACCAAGCGATGCGCCCCGGCTCGCCCGCCGGGGATTCGGCAACGCTCAGGCGGCTGGACCGATGCAGACGGCGGCGCAGCAGGTGCGCGCCGTAGAGGCCGATACCGAAGGACAGCAGGGCCACGACGACGAATTTGCCAATGGCCCGTCCATCGCGCCCCTTTGTCATCCGCTCCCACCATTTGCCGGGCAGGGCGGGAAGCTGAGTGTAAGAGCCGAAGATCTCGCCAGCGTGTTTATGGGCGCGGGAAAAGGCGAGCTGGAACTGGTGGGCGGCGTTGGCAGGGTTGAAGACCCCCCGCTGCCTCGCTTTCGGTTCGTCGCTCAGTTTTTCGAGCAGAAGGCGGCGCACTTCCTCGTCCGATAGTGGGGCGATATCGGCGGCGGTCTTTGGTTCAGCCTTTTCGACCGAAGGGGAAGGCAAGCCCTTGACCTGTGCCGTTGCAGGGGGGGCGAGAATCAGGAAGACAATCCCGATTAAGAGCGCGCAAAGCCGCTTTAGTTCATTCATACCGACTCTCCCCCCTTGGAGGGGTACATGACCACGCATCCAGTGCTTTCGCAATGCGGGTATGGCGGGCTATACCCCAAGCCATGCTCATTATTGGCCATGCCCACGATTGCGCCGCGCGCACCGGCGTTACCGTCCTTCTGCCCGTGCGGGGACCGTTGACCTGTGCCGTCGATATGCGAGGCGGTGGACCCGCAACGCGCGAGACGGATGCGGTGGGGCCGGATGCGACCTTGGGCATCGCCCATGCGCTGGTATTGTCGGGCGGGTCGGTCTTTGGTCTGGCCGCCGCCGATGCGGTTGCGGCGTCTCTATCGGCGCGGGGGACGGGGCTGGCGCTGGTGCCCGATACGCCGCCCGTGCCCATCGTGCCCGCCGCCTGCCTCTATGATCTGAACAATGGCGGGGCGAAGGATTGGGGGGAGACGCCGCCCTATGCCGATCTTGCCCGCAAGGCGCTCGCCGATGCCCGTGACACCACGCCGAATGGCAGTGCCGGGGCAGGGTATGGCGCGATGGCGGGAACGTGGCGTGGGGGCTTTGGCAGCGTTTCCGATACCCATGACGGCGTGACGGTCACGGCGCATATCGCCGTCAATTCCATCGGGTCGCCGCTGATGCCCGATGGCGAGACGCTGTGGGCGTGGCCATTCGAGCGCAATGGCGAGTTTGGAAATCGGCATCCGGGGCTGATGAACCCGCCCCCCGTCTTGCCTGCTGATATCAAGGGCGGTGGGGCGACGGCCACCTGTATCGGGGCCGTCACCGTCTCCGCGCCGCTGGACCGGGTATCGCTGCGCCGGATTGCGGTGATGGCGCAGGATGGACTGGCCCGGTCGATCCGCCCCAGCCACGCGCCCTTCGATGGCGACACGATCTTTGCGCTATGTCCAACGGGTTCAGACCCGCAGGGTATGTCCGCCACCGATCCGGGCAAAACCATGACTTTTGGCACACTTGCCGCCGATTGCATGGCACGGGCCGTCGCCTTGGGGTGTTGGGACGCAGAAGAGGGCTTCGCCCCGACGGTCCGGGGTTCAAATCAACCCTGACCTGCCCTATAAGGTCGGCAAAATCGCATATTCCGACACGAGGTTTCCACATGGCCGGCCACTCAAAATGGGCAAATATTCAGCACCGCAAGGGGCGTCAGGACGCCGTGCGGGCCAAGATGTTCTCCAAATTCTCGAAGGAGATCACCGTCGCCGCCAAGATGGGCGACCCCGACCCCGACAAAAACCCGCGCCTGCGCCTTGCCGTGCGCGAGGCAAAATCGCAGTCGATGCCGAAGGACAATATCGAACGCGCGATCAAGAAGGCCATTGGCGGCGATGCCGAGAACTACGATGAAATCCGCTACGAGGGCTATGGTCCCGGCGGCGTGGCGATCATCGTCGAGGCGCTGACCGATAACCGCAACCGCACCGCCTCGGTCGTGCGGTCGACCTTCACCAAGAATGGCGGCAATCTGGGCGAAACCGGCTCGGTTGGGTTCATGTTCGACCGTAAGGGGCAGATTTTGTATCCGGCCAGCGTGGGCGATGCCGATACGGTTCTGGATGCGGCGATCGAAGCCGGGGCCGAGGATGCCGAGAGCAGCGAGGACGGCCACGTCATCCTGTGCGATGGCAGCGACCTGAACGACGTATCCACCGCGCTGGAGGCTGCGCTGGGCGAACCGGAAAGCGCGAAACTGATCTGGAAGCCGCAGAATACCAGCCCCGTCGATGTCGAGCAGGGGCGCACCCTGTTCAAGCTGATCAACGCGCTGGAAGACGACGACGATGTGCAGTCGGTGACGGCGAATTTCGAGATGTCGGACGAGGTGATGGCGGCGCTGTCGGAGGAGTGATCCCGGCGATGCCATTACGATCCGTCATGGCGATCCTCACCCCTCGTGGATAGACCCGGCCTGTCGCTCGCCCTAGACTTGTGCGATCCCTGACTGGAGTTGTCACCATGCCCATCCTCATGCCCACCGATCATTACGGCGAGGCCGTTGGCCTCTACGTCAATCCCGACCGATTGGACGGCATGGCTAGCCGGAGTATGGAGCGGGTGAGCGCGGGCTATGACGGGTTCGAGGGCGAGGCGCATGGCGGGCTGACGCGGCCCTCCTGCTCACGGATGAAGCTGCAATACAAGCGCAATACCGAAATCCGCAACGTGCGGCAGATCTGTATCCTCAGCGTCGAGGAACTGGACGCCATCGCCGCCGATATGGGCATCGATACCATCGACCCGCGCTGGATCGGGGCGAATGTGGTGCTGCGCGGCATCCCCGATTTCACAACGATTCCGCCCTCCTCGCGGTTGGTCTTTGAGGGGGGCGTGTCGCTAACGGTGGATATGGAGAACGCGCCCTGCCGGTTTGCGGCGGAGGCCATCGAGGCGCATCGCCCCGGCAAGGGGATGACTTTCGCGAAGAAGGCGATGGGCCGCCGGGGCGTCACCGCCTGGGTCGAGCGGACGGGCGAAATCGCGGTGGGCGAGACGGCGCGCCTGCACATCCCACCGCAGCGGCTTTATGCGCATGTCTGAACACGAAGGCGCAGCCCCGAACCTGATCCGGGGTTGCAAGCTGGCCTGCGCTACATGGCCGTCCAGCCGCCATCGACCGAGATGGTTGTGCCGGTGATTTGCGCGGCCCCGTCCGAGCATAGGAACGCGGTCGTCTCACCGATCTGTTCGACGGTGGCGAATTTGCGGGTCGGGGTGCGGGTGAGCATGACCTTGTCGATCACCTCGTCCTTGGTCATGTCGTTGGCCTTCATCTGGTCTTCGAGCTGCGATTCGACCAATGGCGTCCAGACGTAGCCGGGGCAGATGGCGTTGCAGGTGACGTCGACCTTCGCCGCCGCGCCCTCCAGCGCCGTAACCTTGGACAACCCGACGACGCCGTGCTTGGCGGCGACATAGGCGCTTTTGTAGGGCGAGGCGGTCAGGCCATGGGCGGAGGCGATGTTGACGATCCGGCCATGCCCGCGTGATTTCATCCCCGCCATAACGGCCTTGGTGGTGTGGAAGGCCGAGGAGAGATTGATGGCGATGATGGCGTTCCACTTGCCGTCGGGGAAATCCTCGATCTTCTCGACATGCTGGATGCCCGCATTGTTGACGAGGATATCGATGGGACCGAGCGCCTTTTCGGCCTCCGCGACGAGATTGGCGCAGTCTTCGGCCTTGGACATATCCGCGCCGACATAGACGACTTTCGCCCCGGTTTCGGTGGCGAGATCGGCAGCGATCCGTTTCGATTCATCGGAATGGGTGTGGTCGTTGAGGGCAACGGCGCAGCCCTTATTGGCCAGCACCCGCGCGATGCCGAGGCCGATGCCGCTGGTGGAGCCGGTGACGATGGCGGTTTTGCCCTTGAGCATGGAAATATCCTCTCGCGTTTGAATGTGACGCGAACATAGTGCAGTGCAGCATGAATGGCGAGGGGGGGCGAACGGGTTAGATTCAGTGTTTCGGAAATGCGCGCTGTCAGTCCCGCTTCGGAAGATGATGGTGGGCTTCATAGGCGGCGATGTTTCTAGCGAGGACATCGAAGCGATCTGCCCTTGCTGTGCCTGGTTCCGGGACAGCGTCGAAATAGGGTTCAATCTCTGCAAGTGCTTGATTGTAATCCTCTTCGGTGCGAAGCGCGTTGGTGCGAGTGGGCGCAGTCATAATGCCGCCGCCAGCGCCTCTGGCAAGGCCGCTGCCACCATGTCCAGCTCCGCATCCGTGCCGACGCTGATGCGGATGCAGCGGTCGAGGGGGGCGGGGCCGGGCATTCGGATGAAGATATCGCGGGCCAGTATCTCGCGCAGGACGGCGCGGGCGTAGTCGCCGTCCCGCCCGCAATCCACCGTCACGAAGTTGGTGGCCGAGGGCAAAGGCGTCACGCCGCTGGCCCGTGCGATATCGGCCAGCCGCTCGCGCCCGGCGGCGATGGTGGCCAGCGTTCCGGCCAGATGTGCGGTATCGGCCAGCGCCGCGATCCCCGCCGCCTGCGCCAGTCGGTTCACGCCGAAATGGTTGCGGATGCGGTCGAACCCGGCGATCAGGTCCGCCGGTCCCAGCGCGTAGCCGACGCGCATTCCGGCCAACCCGTAAGCTTTGGAAAAGGTGCCGAGGCGCAGGAGGTTGGGGCGGATAAAGCCGCGCGGGGTGCGGGCTTGCGGGTCGGTGTGGAATTCGCCATACGCCTCGTCCAGCATCACGACGCAATTATCCGGTACGGTGTCGATCAAGCGTTGCACATCCGCGTGCGACACCCAACTGCCCATCGGGTTGTCGGGGTTGGAAAGATAGACCAGCCGCGCCCCCGTCTCGCGCGCACGGGCGGCCAGTGCATCGACATCCTCGCGGTCATCGCGGTAGGGCACCGTCTCCAGCACGCCGCCGAAGCCCGCAACGTGGTAGTTGAAGGTTGGATAGGCCCCCAGTGAGGTGACGGCCACGTCCCCCGGTGCCATGAACAGGCGCACGGTCAGGCCCAGCAGCCCGTCGATCCCCTCGCCCACCAGCACTTGATCGGGGGTGAGGTCGTGATGCGCGGCGAGGGCGTCGCGCAGGAAGTGGGCGGGGGGGTCGGGGTAGAATGTCGCCTCGTCCCGCGCCGCCTTTGCCATTGCCTCCATCACCAGCGGCGAGGGGGGCAGCGTCAGCTCATTCGCCCCCAGCCACGCCGCGAAGGGTCGCCCGCGCGTCCGCTCCATCTGTTCGGCCCCGACGAACGGCACGGTGGCGGGAAGGGAGGACGGCAGGGGGGCAAAGGACGGGGTCGGGCGCATGGTTCTGTCTCGCGTTGAAAGGCCCATCCTTGTCCCAACCAAGCGGCACGATGGCAAGCCCGTCGGGGTGAAGTGGCTTGATCCACCACTGTTCATGGGCGTAGGTAAGTGGAAGAAGTTCATCGAAAGGAGCGCAAAAATGCGCGGGGATACATACGGCTACGACGACGAGTACGAGGATGACGAGACATTCCTCGGCACCATCCTGATGATGATTATCGGCGGCCTTTGTGCTTTGGCCGCATTCGATGCCTTTGGCCAGATCTACAGCCCCGAAGCGGGTTATCCAAAGCTGGCCCCTGTGCCATTGGCGACCCAGTCGATTGGGGCGCTGTTTGGCGAGGAATTCAAGCAATACGGACAGATGGCCCATTACGCGATGGGGATCATCGGGTATCCGCTGGGCTATGTGCTGCTGGCACGACCTATCAGCCGGATGATCGCGCCGAATATGCCTTGGTGGGTGACGGGTATCGTGTTCGGCGTCGTGATCTGGGCCTTTGCGCTATACGTCATGGCGCATCTGGTGTCTGGTAATCCGCCGTTCTTGGGCTTTTCGACCCTGACATGGGTCGAGCTGGCCGGGCATGTCATCTATGGCTTCGTTCTGGCGGCGGTGATGCGGCAAGGACGCTACGTCTAGTATGAGCGCGCGTTCGTGGATCATTGCGCTAGGGATCGCCGCCATCACGGCGGCGGTTCTGCTGTGGATGGGGCGCAATCCGATCTGCGAGTGCGGGTATGTGAAGTTCTGGCATGGCGAAACGGTCAGTTCCGAGAATTCACAGCATATCGCGGATTGGTACACGCCCAGCCATATCCTGCACGGGCTGATTTTCTACGCCTTTCTGTGGTTGATCCTGCGGCGGGCGAGCCTTGGCACCCGCTTCGTCATCGCCACGGCGATCGAGGCGGCATGGGAGGTGGCCGAGAATACCGATGCAGTGATCGAGCGGTATCGCGAGGCGACTATCGCGCTGGATTACTACGGCGACAGCGTTCTGAACTCGATGGCGGATATCGCGTGGATGTGGGTGGGGTTCGCGCTGGCGCGGGTGCTGCCCGTTTGGGTCAGCGTGCTGTTGTTCGTGGCGGCGGAGGTCATCGTCGGGTATTTCATCCGTGACGGCCTGACGCTGAATGTCATCATGCTGTTGGCCCCGCAGGATTGGATCAGGGAGTGGCAGATGGCAGGCTGAGACATCACTGCCCCTCATACTTTCGTCATGCGTGTGTAAACGCTTGCCAAGAATAGAATTATTGCCGTTAAGTCATTTCAAGATGTATTTCCGGAGTAGTTGTTGTGAGTATCAGAGCAAAATTCAACCTTCTGTTGCTGGCGGTATTATTGCCCGCTTTGTTGGTTTGTGCGGGGGTTTCGTGGTCGTTGCTGCAAAAGCAAGCGCGCGAGGAGGTTATCCACTCTGCTGAGTTGATGACCGAGGCGGCACAGGCGATCCGCCGGTATACGGTTGAGGAGATTCGCCCCCTGATTGATCAGGAGCCGCATCCCGAATTCCTGCCCCAAACGGTGCCCGCCTATGCGGCCATGTCGGCCATCGGTCGGTTCTCCGATAATTTCGGCGATTTTCTCTATAAAGAAGCGACGCTGAACCCCACCAACCCGCGTGACCGGGCTGTGGATTGGGAATCTGATATCATTCAGGAGTTCAAACGCGATACCGACGTGACCTTCCTCGATGGTCAAAGGGCGACGCCAACGGGGACGATGCTCTACACGGCGCGACCCATTACCATCACCAATCCGGACTGCCTGTCCTGCCATTCCACATCGGATGCGGCACCGGCGTCGTTGATTGCGAAATATGGCAGCGCCAATGGCTTTGGCTGGCAGATGAACGAGATCGTCGGGGCGCAGATCATCTCGGTGCCGATGTCTATCGCCAGCCGCAGTGCGATGGAGGCCTTCAGCGTGTTCATGGCCCTGCTTGTGGGGGTCTTCGGGCTGGTCTTCATCGTGCTGAACGTCGCGCTGAACGGGTTGATCGTCGGGCCGATGATGGCACTGGCGTCGGATGCGGAAAAGGTCAGCACCGGCGATTTCAGCGTTCCGGAATTCGGGTCGGATCGACGTGATGAGATCGGCGCGCTGGGTATCGCCTTCAATCGGATGCGGCGCAGCCTAGAGCAGGCCATGAAAATGATGGACTGAGGCGATGTCAGAACTCGCCTTTCGTACCTCGATCTGCAGCGTCGTTTTTGTCGATATCGTAGATTATTCCAAGGCAGCAGTGGATCGTCAGGTGACGATGAAGGATATGCTGAACGGTTCGATCCGCGCTGGCGTTTCCGGTGTGCCGGATGAAGAGTTGATCGTGCTCGATGCGGGGGATGGGGCGGCGATCTGCTTTTTCGGCGATCCCGAAGACGCCCTGTTTGCCGCGACGGCGATTGCCGGGGAATTGCGGGGTCGGTTGCGCCTGAGGACCGGCATCAATCTGGGACCGGTCAAGATCGTCACGGACCTAAATGGCAATCGTAATGTGATCGGTGATGCGATCAATGTCGCCCAGCGGATCATGAGCTTTGCAAGCGAACATGAAATCCTGATCTCGCGCCCGTATTTCGAGGTCGTTTCCTGCCTGCGCGACGAAAATACCTTTCGGTTTCATCCCTTGGGAACGCGCAAGGATAAGCATATTCGGGAGCACGAAATCTATGCCGTTGCCTCGGCGGGCGAGCAGGACGAGCAGCCCCTGTTGCTGGATGCGCCGGTCGTGTCGGTGGAACCTCCTGCGCCCGCAATTCCCGATGGTGACACGAGCCTGCCTGCGGAATTCGTGGAGCTATGCCGGGTGAAACTGGCGCAGGCCCTTGGCCCCTTGGCGGGGGTGCTGGTCAAGCGCGCCGCCGCAGCGACCACTACCAAGGCTGCGTTCATTGCGTTTCTGGCCGACAAGATCGACGCGCGGCCCGACCGTGAGGCGTTCTTGAAAGCGGTAGGCCGGGTTGAAGGCGTTCCACAACCGCCTCAAGCAGCCCCGGCGGTGCCCGAAAGCGGGTCAAGCGGTGCCGAGGGGGGCGAGGCGGACGCGACGCCCATCGACGACGCACTCGTTGGCAAGGCGACGGCGAAGCTTGCGACATTTATCGGGCCGATGGCCAAGCCCCTCGCCGCGCGCGCCGCCAGCCGTGCGACGAATGCACCTGCCTTCATCGCCATGCTGGCCGAGCATATCGACGACGAAGCGTCGCGGCGGCAATTCCTCTATTCTTTGGGGGTTTAAATCCTCTTCGCCGCCGATTGTGCACTGCACCCTTGCCATTCACGCTCCGCCTCGCTTACATCGCGTGCATATCAGATAAGGTGAGGCGGTATGAGCACTCCGGTTGAGGGAATCGAGACGGTCGGCGTGGTCGGCGCGGGTCAGATGGGCAACGGTATCGCCCATGTCTTCGCCGTTGCAGGCTATGACGTCGTCATCAGTGATCTGGACCAGGCGCGCATCGATGCGGCGATGGAGGTGATCGAGGGCAACCTCGCGCGGCAGGTCAACCGCGATCTGTTGAGCGCCGAGGACAGCGCCGCCGCGATGGGCCGCATCACGGGCATCACCGATATGGGTGGCTTCGATAAATGCGACCTCGTGATCGAGGCGGCGGCGGAGATCGAGCAGCTCAAGAAGGATATCTTCAAGAAATTGGTCGAAGTCGTCCCTGAACACGCGATCCTCGCATCGAATACCTCGTCTATCTCCATCACGCGCCTTGCCACCGTCACCGACCGGCCCGAACGGTTCATGGGCATCCACTTCATGAATCCCGTACCGGTGATGAAGCTGGTCGAGTTGATCCGGGGCATTGCCACCGATGAGCCGACCTACGACACCATGCGCAAGGTCGTCGCGTCCTTGGGCAAGGATGCGGCCAGCGCCGAGGATTTTCCCGCTTTCATCGTGAATCGCGTTTTGGTGCCGATGATCAACGAGGCGGTCTATACGCTGTATGAAGGCGTCGGAACGGTCGAGAGTATCGACAAGGCGCTGAAACTGGGCGCGAATCACCCGATGGGACCGCTGGAGCTGGCCGATTTCATCGGGCTGGATACCTGCTTGGCCATCATGAACGTGCTACATGACGGTCTGGCCGACACGAAATACCGCCCTTGCCCCTTGTTGGTGAAATACGTCGAGGCGGGCTGGTTGGGGCGCAAGACCGACCGGGGATTCTACGATTATCGCGGCGACGCGCCTGTGCCGACGCGGTGAGCTGAAACCAGCGGACAATTTTTAACGTATCTTATTAAGCCTGCTTATAGCGGGCGCTTTCGAGACTGTGGATACCGGCCATCTTTAAGGCCGGGAAAATTAGATTATGGCGTCGCCTTTATTACAAACAGTGCTGGCAAGCATGGTGGAGTTCTCCGGCGGGGAGAATACCGCCACACATGACCTGCAATCGGCGGCAGAGACGTATCCAGCGCGGTCGGAGATTCGGCTGGCGGCGCGCCCCAGTGATGAAGTGTTTGTCGTGCGCTCTGGCTGGGTGCTGGAAAGCCGGGCGTTGAGCGATGGCCGTCGTCAGATTGCCCGCATCCACCTGCCCGGCGATGTCATCGGCTGTGCCGACCTGAGCGCCCCGCGTGCCGGAACCGATTTGTTCGCGGCGACGAATGCTGAGGTGACGGTGATCTCGAAGCCGGTCTTTGCGACCTTTATGGCGGATAACCCCCGTGCGGCGGCACTGCTGCTGCTGCTGGTATCGCGCAGGCAACGCGAGGATGCCGAATGGCTGTGCGCGATTGGCTGTATGAACGTGGCCGAGCGGCTGCAATTGCTGTTGCTGATGCTGCATGAGCGGCTGGCGGTGATCGGCATGGCGCAGTCGAATACGTTCGACCTGCCGCTGAGTCAGTCGGATATCGGTGAACATGCGGGCATGACGAATGTATCGGTCAGCAAGGGGTTGCAAGAACTACGCAATCGCAAATTGATCTACATGACGGGCCGAAAGGTCACGCTGCTGGAGATCGAGCAGATGCGCAGGAATACCGAGCACGTGGTCGCGGATTATTCCTTCGAGACGGATTGGCTAGGCCCGCTCGCTATTCTGGAGGCGAGCGGACCGGGTGCCCAGCGGGGACCGCAAGCGAAGGCCCCCGATGGGGGCGACGAAACCGGGCCGTCGGTCATCCTGTAAGACGTTCGATCCATTCCGGGCGGCTGGAGTTGTAGCGACCCTGAAAACCGGTGCGTTCCAACAGTTCTTCGCGCCGGACGATACGAATGTGATTGTCGCTCTGTTCGATGAAACCGCTTTCCTGCAAACGGCGCAATTCCTTGTTCGTATGGACCAGCGACAGGCCGCAAGTATCGGCGAGGACCGCTTGGGTAAGCGGCATGTGGAAGGGCGATCCGGCGGGGTTGTCGGTGGTTAGAAGCTGCCGCGCCTCGATGGCCAGCAACAGATGCGCCAATCGGCCCATACCGTCGAGCCGGGTATTGGCCCGTGCCATGTCGATGAGCACGACCTGATCGGTCATGGCGATTGCGTGAAGGGCCGCGCCGAGTCGCGTGGTGTTGGAAAAGAGTTCGAGATACTGGTCTTTCGAGAATCGGCCCACCACACAGCGTGTTGCGGAAGTGACGGTGCTGGTCGAGAAGGTCCAGTTGATGTCTTCCGTGCCGATCAGATCACCCGGCTGGAAAACCCGGTGAATATAACGCCCGCCATTCGGCAGGGATGTATGGGCGAATAACCATCCGGCAGCGACCACAAAGAGATGGGGCGCAGGGCCGCCATCGGTCATCAATGTGCTACGCGGGGCGAATTCGATGCGCCGGGTATCGAGTTTGCGGAGCAGGCGAAAATCCATGTCGTCGATGGAAATCTGGTTCTTCACACGCTCGCAAAAGGTCGAGAAGACACCCGGATTAAAGACCGCAGTCGTTTTGATTTCAGCAACCACATTCGCACTCCGTCCAGTACAAGCTACTCCTTTGGGTGAAACGCGACTAAGCCAGACCAAGAACGACGCTAGGATGCGCCGCCCCAGCGATCATGTTTCAGCCTTATCGTGCATCACCTTAAATCGTTTAATTCCGGTGCAGCCCATTTGTTCCGAACCTATGAAAAGAATCTGAATGTGTGTTTGGTAAGGTGGTCGGGAATGGATGAAGAACATCCCCCCAGATCGATTTCCGAGAAGGGTGCGGTGTCTTCGATGCCGATTTCGAGATATTTCAGCTTTCGACGATTTCGCGCATGGCGGTCAGGAACTGGGCGACTTCCTCGACGGTGTTGTAGTGACACATCGAGACGCGGATGCAGTCTTCGCGACCGATAGGACCGAGAATGTTGCCGGAATAATGGTCGTTGCGGCGGATATGTACGCGGATGCCGCGCTCGCCCAGTGCGCGGATCACCTCGCCCGTGTCACGCCCCTCGACCCAGCAGGCAACCAGCCCTTCACGGGCGGGGTTGTCGATGCCGCCGATGATGCGGACCTCCGGCATGTCGGCCAGCCCTTTAAGGTTGCCGGTGCCGTGCAACATGGCGCGGGTCAGCATTTGCTCGTGGCCGTGGATCGCCTCGCCCGCTGCCTCAAGCCGGGTACGCGGGTCGTCGCTGTCGCTGAAATGCCCGCCGAGCCAGTCGAAATAGGCGACCACATCCGACATGGTGGCGTAGGAGCCGGTATCGCGGGTGCCGAGTTCCCATGTGTCTTCGGGTCCACCGATCAGGCGGTCATGGGGCAGGGCGGTCAGGCGGTCGGATATCCATGCGATGCCGTAGCCGTGGCGGGAGAAGACCTTGTAGGGCGATATCGCGTAGCCATCAATGCCGTAGCTGTCGATATCGAGATGGCCGTGGGCGGCGTGCTGGATACCGTCCACGATGATGTAGCAATCGGGGGAAACGGCGCGGATTGCCTGCGCCACCGCCGCCACATCGACGGCCATGCCAGTCACCGGAGAGGTATGGATGATCGTCGCGACGCGGGTATCGGGGCGAACCATCGCAGCATAGGCATCCGCTGTCACGGTCCCCATTGAATCGTCATGGGGGACAGCGATGTAATCCTTGCGCGCGATCTTAGCCCAGCGTTGGGCCGCACTGCGCGAGGCGGGGTGCTCCATCGTCGTGCCGATGACGCAGCCGCCCTCCTCGCTTTCGATGATGGCGTTCGAGATCATGCGGAACAGAAGTTCGGTGCCGCTTTCCCCGACGAAGACCTGCCCTGACGAAGCGTTGAGGAAGGTCATCATGTCGGCTTTCGCCTTGGCAATGACGGCGACCAATTCTTTCGACATCGGGTTGTCGCGGCCCTGATTGTCGGGAATGGCGGCGAATGTCGCGGATGTATCGACCACCGATTTCAGCGTCAGCGCCCCACCCGCATTTTCAAAGAACACGCGCTCGCCCTGCTCCGGGCAAGTGGCGACATGGGCAAAGCGGTCGCGGATGGCGTCGATCAGGCCGGGGTGACGGTCGAACATGGGGCTTTCCTCGGTGAGAATGGTCTGTTCCGTCTATCATAGACGCGCCATCTGTCACGCGCTTCGCTCACGCTTTCGCGAACGATATGGTGGTGGGTCACCGCGATGCCATATAGAGACGCTAGCTGATTGCACATTTACTGGAACAGGAGATCCGATCCATGTCAGCACTTGCCAAAAGCCTCGGCCTTGCCCTTCTCGTCACCGGCCTCGGCACCGCCGCGCAGGCCGAGCCGAAGCCCTACACGCTCGATAAGTCGCATACCGCCGTGACGTTCAAGGTGGATCACCTCGGATATTCGCTGACTCATGGGTTCTTCACCAAATTCGATGCCGACATCATGTACGATGCTGATGAGCCAGAAAATTCATCCGTGACCTTCACCATCGACGCGGCATCGGTGAACACGCTTTGGGAAGCGCGGGACGAGCATGTGCGGGGCAAGGATTTCCTCGATGTGGAAAAACATGCCGATATCGTCTTCAAATCGAAGAAGATCGAAGTGACCGGAGACGATACCGCCAAACTGACCGGTGACCTGACCATCCTCGACAAGACCAACGAGGAGACGTTTGACGTGAAGCTGCGTAAAAGCGCGCCTTCGCCGCTGCCCGGTCTGAAGGGGCGCGTCATCACCGGGTTCGGCATCACGGGCGAGATCGACCGCACCGCCTATGGTGTGACCTATGCCTCCGGGGCCGTGGGCAATATCATGCCGATTCAGGTCGAACTCGAAATCTATCCGACGCAGTGATCCGCGCGTCTTACTTCGCTACCGCGCTGCCGCCACTCCCTTTCGGGGGTGAGCGGTGGGCGTGAAGAATACCCACATCCGCTGGGGGTGGCCCGCCAAGGCGTTTCACTGGATCATGGCCGTCCTTATCATCGGGATGGCCGTGGTCGGCACGTATATGGCCAATTTCCTCGATGATATGTTCCTGCAAATCGAGTTGACGCAGAGGCATAAGTCATTCGGCTTCGTTGTGTTTGCCTTGGCTGTGCTGCGGGTGCTGTGGCGCTGGGCGAATCCGGTGACGCCCGCCTTGCCCGTGTTATCGGCATGGGAGCGGTGGGCGGCGCATCTTACGCATTATGGTCTCTACGTGCTGATGTTCGTAATGCCGGTTAGTGGGTGGCTGATGGCCTCGGCCTCGCCGTTGAACGACGAAAATGCCTATCCGATGCAGATCAAGAACATGGTGTTTGGAGTGTTCGAGTTGCCGGACCCTATCGCGCCGTCGGATAAGGGGCTGGAGGCGGTGTTCCACACCATCCACGCCTACAGTTCTTATCTGATGGCGGGGCTGCTGCTGCTGCATGTGGGGGCGGCGTTGAAGCATCATTTCGTGGATCGCGACGGGGTGTTACGGCGGATGCTGCCTTGGGGGCGGGTGGAGTAGGGTTAATACCGATGGCGGCGATCACTGACCGCTCTGTTCCGGGCGCAGACCCGGAACCCCGATAGGCGGAGCGCGGTTCTGCGAGACAAGGCTCCCGGTCTTCGCCCGGAGCAGAGTGGAAAAGTGAAAACGGTCGGCGATTTCCGCCAATGGTATAAGTTTTGGCGCTGTGCGACAGCATTCCCCCTGCAGGAGCGGGGGTGATGTCACCCGTTCTCGCGCAGTATCCGTCCGGCG
>CALJIU010000115.1 GCA_937974055.1 uncultured Neomegalonema sp.
GCACGATGACCACCGACGACGCCAAAACCCTGCGAACCGCCGCGACCCGCCTCGAAGGCTGGCACGATCTGCCCTTCTTCACCGATGGGTCGTTCGACGCGGTATTACAGAAACTCGCCGCCAATCCCGGTCCCGTCTTCCCGCCGCCCAACAAGGTTTTCGCCGCGCTGGAGCGCACGCCTGCCAAAGCCGTCCGCGCGGTGATCCTTGGGCAAGACCCCTATCCCACGGCGGGCCACGCCAACGGCCTCGCCTTTTCGGTCGCGCCAGACGTCCGCCCCCTGCCGCGCTCGCTCAACAATATCTACAAGGAACTGGAAGAAGACCTCGGCACACGCCCCGAAACCGGCGATCTTGGCGCATGGGCCGATAACGGCGTGCTGTTGCTCAACAGCGCCCTGACCGTCCGTGAGGGCGAAGCGGGCAGCCATGCAAAGATCGGCTGGACCGCCCTGATCGACCAGATCATCACCCGTCTTGCCGACTGCGACGGCATCGTCTGGATACTCTGGGGTCGCCACGCCCAAGCCCGCCGCCCCATTATCGAGGCGGGCAGCGGCGAGAACACGCTCATCATCGAAAGCGCGCATCCCTCGCCCCTATCGGCGCGGCGCGGCTTTTTCGGCTCACGCCCCTTCAGCCGCGCTCAAAACCATGTCGGCGCACCGCTCTTCGAGTAAGCGGCGCACCGACCGCGATCAGCAACCGCGACGGTTGGCTGTATCGCGCGTCCAAATCTGCGATTTGCCCAGCAGCGGGATGCCCACATAGCCGCGCACATACAGATTGCCCTCTTCGGTCAGGCGCATTTTCGATTTATAGACATCGCCGCCTTCGGGATCATAGATGAACCCGCCCGACCACTCGTTGCCGCCATCATTCGCGAACTCACCGATCATCGGCATCCCGCAGATCGTGCGCCCCTGCAACGCAGCATCGGGATTGTTCACGTCCTTCTTCTTCTGCCCATCCGGGCCATTCGGCTCTGCCATCCAGACGATATTGCCACAGGCGCTATCGCCGCAGGGCGTAATCTCGACGACGGCTTTCTGATTCTCCGTCAGCCACGTTCCGAACACATCGGCGGCAGCGGCGGGAAGGGCGGCGGTGGCCCCAACGAGGGCGAGAGCAAGGATTGAAATGCGCATCGTTCGTGTACTCCGGTTTTCGTTCGGCGTGCACCGTTCCCCGAACAGGTTGACTTGTAAAGATACCGCTAGGAAACCATCGTGGCACGAACAAGAGCAAACCGAGGCACACCGTGACCGATACACCCGAAATTAGCGTCCTGACCGTGGGCGGCGCGATGATCGACACCATCGTCTCGATCCATGCCGACCGGATCGAACAGATGCGCATGACCAATGCCCATGCCTCCTATCTGCTGGTCGAGGCGGGCCGCAAGGTCGAGGCTCAGTCCATCGAACAGTTCATCGGCGGCGGCGCGGTCAATGCCGCCGTCTCGATGGCTCGCCTCGGTGGCCGCGTCGCGACGCTCGTGAAGCTCGGCACAGACCTCAACGCCGCCAAGATCCTCGAACGCCTGAACGAAGAGGGCATCTCCCCCGATTTCATCGCCCGCACCGATCATATGGCGACCGGCTCCGCCGTGATGATCTCCTCCCATGACCGTAACGCGGCGATTTTCACGGCGCGCGGGTCCAATACGCTGCTGGTCGAGGCCGATCTGCAAGACGACGCCTTCGCCCGCAACCTCGTCTACGTGACGGGCTTGTCCAACGATTCCGCTGACCGCTTCCCCGCCATTCTCGCAAAAGCGCGCGCGGCGGGGGCGTTTGTCGCCTGCAACCCCGGCATTCGTCAGCTTTCCTCCCGCGCGCAGCCCTTCTTCGCCAACCTTCCGAATATCGACCTTCTCAGCGTCAACCGGGTCGAGGCCGCCCAGATGGTGCCCGGCCTGATCGCCAAAGGCTACGACGCCGACGGCCCTGCCCTGCCCGGTGCCACCCCGGACCAAGAACTCGCCGCTCTGGGGCTGGAAGCGGGCGGCTTTCGCATGGGGCTTGCGGCCTTCATGGCGGCAATCCGCGATTGCGGGCCTAAAACGGTGCTCGTGACCGATGGCGGATTCGGGGCCTTCGCCGCCGATGCAAACGGAATCCACCATTGCGGAACGGTCCCCGTGACCGTGGCGGGTACGGCGGGCGCGGGCGACGCCTATGCCAGCACCTTCAGTTTCAGCGTCGCAAACGGCGCATCCACCCCCGACGCAATGCGCGCCGCCGCCCTAAACGCTGCATCCGTTATTTCTCAAATCGATACACAGGGCGGATTGCTGGATGCGAAAACCCTCGCAAACCGTGTCGCGGAGAGCGGGCCAGCCGTTCGGTCTTGGGACATGAATGCGGTCTGATTAACTTTCACTGGACAATATGATTGAGGATTGATTGGTTAACGCCCGTAACGTGAGAATTTAAGAAATGCGGGCTTTCGCACCGATATCTTTTGCCCTTGCCGCGCTGGCACTCGCGACCACCGCGCTGGCGGATGACCACGCCTTCACGATAGGGACCGGGTCGCCGGGTGGAAATTACTATTCCGTCGGCGGCGCATTGTGCCGGGTTACCAATCGCGGCGAAACGCTGCGCTGTTTCACGCAGGAAACCACAGGCTCAATCGACAACCTCTATGCGCTGAATTTGGGCGATATAGATTTCGCGATCATGCAGGCCGACGTTCAGGCAGCGGCCTATGAAGGGTCGCCGCGCATCACCAACAGCCCATATTCCGATATCCGATCCGTCTTCGCGCTTTATGACGAGATGCTCGCGGTTGCCGTGCTCGCCGATTCCGGCATCACCGCAATTGCTGATTTGCGGGGGCGTCGGGTCAATGCGGGGGGCCGGAATTCCGGCACGAAATGGACCTTCGAAGCCGTGTTACAGGCGCATGGCGTGGGCGCAAACCAGCTTCCGACCTTTCAAACCGGGGGCAGCAGTGAGGGTGCAACCGACCTTTGCGAAGGCCGCATCGACGCGCTGGCCTTCGTGACCGGCCACCCGTCCGCCACGTTGACCCGTCTGGCCGATACCTGCAAGGTCACCCTTCTCCCGCTCGATTCCGACGTGATTGCCGCCATGACCGCATCGCAGAGCGGGTATATCGCGGCGCAGATTCCCGGTGGGCTGTACCCGTCCAACCCGGCGGCGACGGCAACAATCGGGACCAAAGCGACGCTCGTGACCCTTGAAAGCACCGATGACGGAATCGTCGAGGCGGTGATGAATGGCGTCTTCTCAAGCGTCGAAAATTTCCGCCAGCAACAAATCGTCCTTGGCGACGACTCGCCATCCCGCGATGACCTGACCGCGCCTTTGCACCCGGCGGCGCAACGCTTCTTCGACGCGAATGCCCGCGTTCAATGATGCGGTTCAGTCGAGCGTCGGCTTTTTTCGGTTCGATTTGATCACCCCGCGCTTCGTCTTGCCCTCCAGCCGTCGTTTCTTCGACCCCAGCGTGGGCCGCGTGGCGATTCGGCGTTTCGGCACGTGTTCGGCCTCGCGGATCATCTCGATCAACCGCCCCAGCGCATCCTCGCGGTTCCGCGACTGCGTGCGGTAGCGATCAGCATAGATCAGCACCTCGCCCGCGACCGTCATGCGACTGCCCGCGATCCCCCGCAACCGCCGCTTTACCCGCTCCGGCAGGTTTGGCGACGCCATGGCATCGAAACGCAATTGAACCGCGCTCGACACCTTGTTGACGTTCTGCCCGCCGGGGCCAGAGGCGCGCACGAACCGCTCCTCGATCTCATCATCGTCGAGGCTGATATTGGGCGAAATCCGGATCATCCAAAGATGCGAGGCCGCAGGTTTTCCATCGCCTTGCACATCCGCTCGGTCGACCGCTCGATCCGCGCATCCAAGAACTGCACCGTCGCATCCCCTGACAGGATCGCCGTCTCGATGGAGGCTGATTGCAGGAACGCCGCGACCAGCGACGGGTTCGCCGCCGCATGGCCCGCGCCAAATGCCCCGTCGATGGCCTCGACGGCGGCGGTCAGGTGTTGCGCCGTGCGGGCGGCGGCGGCGTCGGTGCGGTCGGTCATCGTCGTCTCTCCCTTGCAGAGAACTCTAACTTATGGCGCGACGGCACCGCGACCAGTCAGGCGCTCGGTTCGGTTGCCTTCGCAGATGCCCGCTCAAGAAACCCGTCATACCACGCCGTCAGCGCCGTGCGCCCGCTGCGCCAATCCTTGTCGGCAAAGCGCAGGTCCAGATATCCCAGCGCACAACCGACCGCCGCATGACCGACCGAGAAATCGCCACTGGGCAACATATCGCCGTCCAGCGCATCGAGCGCACCATCGACCTTGCTCATCTGCGCGGCCATCCAATCCGCCGATTGCTGCGCCTCGTCGCGTAGGGCCAATTCGTACCGCACCGAGATCGCCGATTCGCAGATGCCATCCCCCAGCGCCTCCAGCGTCAGCGCCTGCCAACGATCCGGCCCGGCGGCGGGCAATACCGTCTGATCAGCGATGAGGCTGGTCAGATATTGCACGATCACCGCGCTATCATAGATCGGCGGGCCGTCATCGCGCGTCAGGCTTGGCAGCTTGGCGAGCGGATTCCCCGCCTTCGTCGCCTCCGCCGGGGCCATCGGTGTGCCGGTGCCGGTGACCGTCTCGATCCGGTCGGCAATTCCCAATTCATGGGCGACGACCAATACCTTGCGTGCGAATGGCGACGCGGAACTCCAAACCAGCTTCATAGCGAATACCCCCTGATGACGTTTCTTTCTGCATAGAATAGCTCCGCTCAGAACGCCAGTACCCCGCGAATGGCCCAACCCGCCTGCACGGATCGAAAATCTGCGCCCGCTCTTTCGATCCTTTCAAAACCACCGCCCCCGGTGCCGCCTGCCTTGCCTGCAAGAGTGGTGGACAAAGGCGGAACCGCGTGGCACGCTTCGCTTGGATGGAAGAGAAAAACGAGGATATCATGACCCGTCTATCCGCCCTGTGCCTGACGCTCACGCTCGGAATCGGCCCCGCCGCCGCGACTTCCGAGACGGTCGAGCGCATTCTTGGCGAGGCGGAAATCAAGGAGTTTACCGCCGGAAAGACCTTCCATTACACCCTACTCGGCCAATCGCGCGGCGAGGAACAGCACTTCACCGATGGCCGCGTGACGTGGCGACTGCCCGAAGGCACCTGTATGCACGGCGTCTGGATCGCCCGCGAGGAAACCCTGTGCTACTATTACGGCGCAACCCGCTACGGATGCTGGAACGTCATCGAGGGGGCGGATGGCTACCGCCACTCCCCGCTCGAACTCGACGGCAAACCGGGCGGTGGCCCCTCGGTCCACATCAACCGAATATCAGAGGAACCCGTTGCATGCGCACCACAGCAGCTTGCTTCCTTCTTGCCCTGATCGGCACCCCCGCCCTCGCCGAAGACACCCGCCTCGACCTCGATGCTTTCTTCGATCTGATGGACGGACGCACGGGCCATTTCAGCCTCGACGGCGAGTATTACGGCAGCGAAGCCTACCACCCCGACCACCGCGTCATCTGGCGCGATACTGACGGCCAATGTCAGGAGGGGACGTGGCGCAACATAGCCGATTTCATGTGCTTCCAGTACGACAACGTCTCCTGCTGGCAGGTCTTCGCCACCCCTGAGGGCGAGCACTACGCCGTCGAGGACAGCGGCTTGCGCGTCGAGTTCGACCGCATTACCGACGGGGCGTTCGATTGCAACGGCGCACCACTCAGCTAGGCCACGCCCAACCGCGCCGGTTTGCCGATGCCATGAAGCCGACAACATGGTGTTGCATCCAATCGGCTATCGCCCGATATCCGTGCCGTTTCGGACCGCAGCCGATATCAAAGCCTTGGCCTAGAACACTGTACCGTCTATTTTGGCACAGAACTTGATCTGTTACTTGGCGGAACCCGACGAAAGTACCCGACCATGAAGTACACCCTTCGCCACCTCGCTCTCCCCTGCCTCGCCTCCGTCGCATTGCTTTCGGGCTGCGCGGGGTCCAGCTCGCAGCAAGAGGCGCAGGCGATCTACACGATCCCGACTCCACAGGCGACGCCCTATGCCCCGCCCGTGTCTGAAAACTACATCATTTCGCGCGCGCCCAGCCGTCCGGTCGAACCGACCTACGCGGCCACCGTGCCGGTCGAAGAATCGCCAGCCTATAGGAGCACGGGCCTGTTCGAGGTCGATACGCCTCCAACGCCAACGCCAACAGCCGTACCAGTTGTCCGGCGCATCGACCCTAGCCCCGCCCGCTACGAAAACGGCTTCGCACCGATTGAGGCCGAGCCGCCCGCGACAGCAATCGCCGAAATCCCCGACGATCCTGGCTTTTCCGCCCGCGAACGTGCGGCGGAAACGGCAGCCGAACGCACAGTCCGTCGTGAAGCGGCACGCAGCGACCGCGCCAATCCCAAAATCGACCGCCGCAGCAGTATTCTTGGCCGCTTCGTCACCCGCGCAAAGGATGAGCCGCGCCCTCAGCCCGCAACCCGCGCCGTACGCCAGCCGGAACCCATCCCCACGCCCGCACCAACACGCGCTGTGCGTCAGCCTGAACCTGCACCTGCGGACACCCGTGCCGTCACCGCACAGCCGACGCCACGTCCACAAAGCTTCGCCGAACGCTCGGTCGCCCGCGCGCCGATCCCCGGCCTGAAGCCCTACATCCTCGCCCGCACGCCATCCCCCTCCTCCAAACCGCGCCGCGCCGCGCCACAGCCGACGACGCGCGAGTTCGAGGTCGCAAGCGCGGCCACCCTGCCCAACGCAATCCCGGCTGCGATCCCGCCCTCCAGCGTGACGATTCCGACCGAGCCCGGCGTCGATCTTTCCGCCCGCTTCTTCCCCACGCCCGGCAAACCCTCGACCCTTGGCACCGACCGGGATCAGCCGCTCGACGTGGCCGCCATCGATGCCGCCCGCTATGGCATCGGCGGCGGCGTGCAGACGGCGGTTGATGCCGACGAGGCCACCGCCGAATGGACCGATGCCGTCCGCCTGATCGAAGCGGGTGAAGTCGAGGCGCTCGCCATCCTCGAAGATGCGGATCTCGTCCTGACCCTTTGTTCGGGCCGCGATATCCTGACCACCCCGCCAGACCTCGCGGCGGCGGCCACCCTCACCGCGCCCCAGATCATCTGCGGACAGAACAAGCCCCTTGCCCTGCGATAGAAAACCCTGACAGTCTCGCCGCAGCATGAAAAAGGAAGACTCATGACCGACGAGACGCCGCAGGACGCCGACCTGACCCGCCATGCCAGCAAGATGGCCAAGAAAAAGGCCGCCCGCGACAAGATCATGGCGACCAAGACCGACAAAAAGGGCCTGATCATCGTCCATACCGGCAAGGGCAAGGGCAAGTCCTCCTCCGCCTTCGGCATGATCTTCCGCTGCATCGCCCATGACATGCCCTGCGCCGTGGTGCAGTTCATCAAGGGCGGCATGTCCACCGGCGAGCGCGACCTCATCACCGCGAATTTCGCCGATAAATGCGCCTTCCACACGATGGGCGAGGGCTTTACGTGGGAAACGCAGGACAAGGCCCGCGATACCGAGATGGCGCAGGCCGCATGGGAAAAATCAAAAGAGCTGATCCGCGACGAGCGTAATGCGATGGTCCTGCTCGACGAAATCAACATCGCCCTGCGTTACGACTACATCGAAATCAACGATGTCGTCGCCTTCCTCGTGGATGAAAAACCCGAAATGACCCACGTCGTCCTTACGGGTCGCAATGCCAAGGAAGAGTTGATCGAAATCGCCGACCTCGTGACCGAGATGGAATTGGTCAAGCACCCCTTCCGCTCCGGCGTGAAGGCGCAAATTGGCGTCGAATTCTAACGCAGGAGCACGGCATGGCGACAACCGTGGACACCCTCGTCATCGGGGCCGGTCAGGCGGGCATCGCCATGAGCGAGCACCTCGGTGGCCACGGCATCGAGCATCTGGTCCTAGAACGCCACCGCATCGCCGAACGCTGGCGGTCCGAGCGGTGGGACAGCCTCGTGATGAACGGTCCCGCATGGCATGACCGTTTCCCGAACCGCGAATTTACCTCCGACCCCGACGGTTTTCCCGGCAAGGAAGATGTCGCGGATTATTTTGCCGCCTATGCCGAGCAGATCGACGCCCCCATCCGCTGCGGCGTCGAGGTGATATCGGCCACGCGCAAGGCGGGTCGTTCGGGCTTCACGGTGGAAACCTCGGACGGCATGATCGATGCCGAAAACGTGGTCGCCGCCACCGGCCCCTTCCAAAAGCCGATCATCCCCCCTCTCGTCCCGGAAACCGCCGGGATCGTGCAAATGCACTCGACCGGCTACCGCAATCCGGGCCAGCTTTCCGAGGGCGCGATCCTGATCGTCGGGGCCGGATCGTCCGGGTCGCAAATCGCGGATGAATTGCTGCGCGCGGGCCGCGACGTCTATCTCTCCGTCGGACCGCATGACCGACCCCCGCGCCGCTACCGGGGACGCGATTTTTGCTGGTGGCTGGGCGTCTTGGGCAAATGGGATCTGGCCGCCCCCACCCCCGGCACCGAACACGTCACCATTGCCGTCAGCGGCGCACAGGGTGGCAAGACCGTCGACTTCCGCGACTTCGCCGCACGCGGTATGACCCTGTTGGGCCGCACCGATGGCTATGCCGACGGCGCGCTCACCTTCGCCCCTGATCTTGCCACCAATGTCACGAATGGCGACACCAACTACCTATCCGTCTTGCAGGAAGCCGACGCCCATATCGCCCGTTTCGGCCTCGATCTGCCCGAAGAACCCGAAGCCAAGATCATCCGCCCCGACCCCGCCTGCATCACCGATCCGATCCGCTCGCTCGATATCGCACAGGCGGGCATCACCTCGATTATCTGGGCCACGGGATTCGCCCCCGATTACGGCTGGCTGCACGCCGATGTCTTTGACGAACGCGGCAGGCCGCTGCATTCGCGCGGTGTCACCACCGAACCCGGCCTCTATTTCCTCGGTCTACCGTGGCAATCACGGCGCGGCTCGGCCTTTATCTGGGGCGTTTGGCATGATGCGAAATACGTCGCCGACCAGATCGCCAAGGCCCGCAGCTACAGCCACCACCACGCGGTTCGCCCACCCCTGACGGAGGCCCGACCATGACCCATACCCGCATCCGCAAATTCAACACCCGCGATACCTACCCGGAGCAATCCCTCGATAACGATCTCTGTCAGGCCGTCGTCACTCAGGGCGGGCGCACCGTTTGGCTACGCGGCCAATGCCCCCAGAATCTCGATGATGCCAAGAACATCGACAGCCACGACCCCGTCGAACAGACCCACAAAGTCATGCAGAATATCCGTCAACTGATCGAGGAAGCGGGCGGCTCGATGGAGCATCTGGTCAAGGTCGTCGTCTACATCACCGATGTCCGCCACCGCGAAGCCGTCTACCGCACGATGGGCGAGTATATCCGGGGCGTCCACCCTGTCTCAACCGGCCTTGTCGTGCAGGCGCTGGCCCGCCCCGAATGGGTGGTCGAGATCGACGGCACGGCGGTCATTCCCGATGGATACCAGCCATGACCTTCTCCCTCGCCGCCCGGTGCGCGCAGACCGGACAATTCGGCGTGGCCGTCGCCTCGTCCTCCCCCGCCGTCGCCGCGCGCTGCGCCTATACCCGCGCCGGAGTGGGGGCCGTACTCAGCCAAAACGTCACCGACCCCACCCTCGGCCCCTTCACCCTCGACCGGATGCAAGCGGGCGACAGCGCCGCACAGGCCATCGCCGCCGTACAGGCACAGGGCCGCTTCGTCGACTACCGGCAAGTCATCGCAATAGACGCAACCGGCGCAACCGCCATCCATTCCGGCCCCAATTCGCTGGGCATCTGGACGCAGGCGCAGGGGCGCGACGTCGCATCGGGCGGCAACATGCTCGCCAATGACGGCATCTGCGCCGCTATCGTCGTGGAGTTCGAGCAGACCACCGGCCCCTTAGGCGACCGCCTCATCGCCGCCATGCGCGCGGGGTTGGCGGCGGGCGGCGAGGCAGGGCCGGTCCATTCCGCCGGAATGCAGATCGCGGGGACCGTCCCGTGGCCCATCGCCGACCTGCGCTGTGACTGGACCGAGGACTGCCCTATCGAGGCAATCGCGACCGCGTGGAGCGTCTACAAACCCCAGATGGACGCCTACATCCAGCGCGCCCTAGACCCCCGCGAGGCACCGTCCTATGGCGTGCCGGGGGATGAGTGACCGGAGAACCCATCCAACACATTCACCGTGTTCACCCCAATTTCCGCCACCGCATAGCCGCCCTCCATCACGAACAGCGTCGGCAGGTCCATCCCCGCCAATCGCGCGCCGTAATCGGTGAAATCATCGCTGGTGAGTTTGAAAAAGCTGATCGGATCGCGCTCGAAAGTATCGACACCCAGCGACACCACCACCGCCTCCGCCCCGAACGCCCGAATACGCGCCATCGCCGCGTCCAACGCCTCGGCCCAGACCGTATAGCCCGTGCCCGGCGGCATCGGATAATTCACGTTGAACCCCGCACCATCGCCCGCTCCGGTTTCATCCGCCCCGCCCAGAAAATGCGGAAACGCCTCATCCGGGTCGCCATGCAGCGACAGCGTCAGCACATCCGCCCGTTCGTAGAAAATCGCCTGAGTCCCGTTCCCGTGGTGAAAATCCACGTCCAGCACGGCCACCCGCTCGGCCCCCGCATCGCGCATCGACTGCGCCGCAATGGCCGCGTTGTTCAAAAAGCAGTACCCGCCATACATATCCTGCGCCGCATGATGACCCGGCGGTCGGCACAGCGAAAACGCCGCCCGTTCGCCCCCCATCACCAGCGCAGCGCCGGTCAGTGCCACTTGCGCCGCCGCATAGGCCGCATCCCATGTGCCATCGCTGATCGAAGTTTCATTGGCGAGGCAGTAATAGCCCAGCTTGCCGTCGATATGCCGGGGAACCCGCATACGGGTCATCCGCCGCGACGGCCAACATGTGGGGATTGCCTCCCCCGCATTGCCTGCCGCCCGCCATTCATCCCACGCGGTCTGCAAGAATGCGACGTAATCCGCATCATGCACCCGCAGCACCGGATCTAATCCATAAGCGTCCGGGCCAACCACCTCATGCCGCCCCCGCCGCGCGAGTTCGGCAAGGATATGCTCGACCCGCTCAGGGCACTCGAACGGCGCGACCAATTCCCCGCCGCTCAGTTCAGTCGTCGGCGCACGCAGGCGATGCAGGTCAGTATGGATGATCTTCACAGCGTTTTTTCCGGTTCATAGGGAGGGGCGCAGCATACTGCACCCCCGCCCAATGAAAACGCCGAAATCGTCCGTTTTATTCCGGCGCGGTCCATTCCAGTGTCACGGCGCTCGCCGCTGTCCGGCCCTGCCGCTTCATCGGGATATCGCCGGGCTTGCCGGATACCAGCAGCACAGCCGTCTCGTTGCGATAGATCACGCGCCCGCCCGGCCCTTCTAGGCGCGCGGCGACGGCGGGCATATCCATCGACCCGATGGCTTTGACGGCGACCGGCACCTCATAGCGCAGCGGCAGACCGCCCTCGGCCTTGAATGCACCCTCGGCGGCACGCACGTTCACGTCACCCCCGGCGGCGTCATAAATACGCACGACCAGCCGCGACCCGGCGGGAACCTTGCCACGCATACCATCGACGGGAAACGCGGTGCCGCGCACGGCAACCTGCTGCGGCGCAACCGGCGCGGGCTGTGCTACTTGCGGCGCAGAAAAGTTTTGCACGCCGGTCTGCTGTTGTGGCGGTTTGCTACCAGCACACCCGGCTAGCACTGCAGCAATTCCGGCGATCATGGTAAGGCGTAGGGCGCGTGGCGCCACGGATTCGATGTTCATCGCGACTCTCCTGTGGGTATCGGTGCGACACCGATGCACGTTTTCGGTACACCGCACGATGCACCGGGCACCGTGAATATTTTCTTTCGGAGAAGGAAATTTCGGGATTGGCAGAATTGTTTAATCGAAGTAGTGTTCCGCAAAGGTTCACTTAATTCCCGAAGGATCGATTCATGGCCGGCAGCGTCAACAAAGTCATCATCGTCGGCAATCTTGGGCGCGACCCAGAGGTCCGCTCATTCCAGAACGGCGGCAAGGTCTGCAACCTGTCCATCGCAACGTCCGAGAACTGGAAAGACAAAAACACCGGCGAGCGCAAGGAGCGCACGGAATGGCACCGCGTCGCGATCTTCAACGAAGGTCTCGTCCGCGTATGCGAGCAATACCTGCGCAAGGGATCGAAGGTCTATCTTGAGGGCCAGCTCGAAACCCGTAAATGGCAGGACCAAAGCGGTCAGGACAAATACTCCACCGAGGTCGTGCTGCGCGGATACGGCGGCACCCTGACCATGCTCGACGGGCGCGATGGCGGCGGCGGTGGCGGTATGGGCGGCGGAGGCGGTGGCTATCAGCAGAGCGATAACAGCAGTTATGGCGGCAACAGCGAACCACCCCGCGACAGCTACGCCCCTGATCTCGATGACGAGATTCCATTCTAAGGCGTTCTGAAAACCATATAACCACGCACCCCCGGCCCCCGCGCCGGGGCTTCCGTGATGATAGACCAAAAACGACGCCCCTGGCGTCGCTCACAGGCGAGTCCCTCCCTCACCCCTGCGCCTGAATGGGGTCAGGGAGGACGCGCCATGAACATCCATATCGGTTCCAATCGCAAGATCGACCCCAGCCGCCGCCGCGCGACGACCCTATTCAAACCCGACGGCACCCCCCGCGATAACGACCGCGTCGAAATCGGCCCCACCGATCTGGCCTTCACCGAATGGGCCGTGCGCGGCATCACCCCTCCCGATATGCCGCGCCTGCGCGAATACCGCCTCTCCCGCATCGTCGAACAGCTGCAAAAGCGCGACCTCGCCGGTCTCGTCACCTTCGACCCCCTCAATATCCGCTACATCACCGACGCCACGAATATGCAGCTTTGGACGACGCACAACCCCGCACGGGCCTGTTTCGTCTCCGCCGATGGCTACGTCGTCCTGTGGGATTTCCACGGTTCCGACCACCTATCCGCCCACCTGCCCCTCGTCCGCGAGGTTCGCCACGGGGCCGCGTTCTTCTTCTTTGAAAGCGCCGGGCTGGTCGATCACCACGCCACGAAATTCGCCGCCGAACTCGATGCCCTCCTGCGCGAACACAGCGGCACCAATCGCCGCCTCGCCGTCGACCGTATGGAACGCGCGGGCCACATCGCCCTCGAAAACCTCGGCATCGAGATCACCAACGGTCAGGAAGTCACCGAATTCGCCCGCTTCATCAAGGACGAGAACGAGGTCAACGCCATGCGCTGCGCCATCGCCGCCTGCGAGGCCGCAATGCACGAGATGGAGGCGATGGTCCGCCCCGGTATCACCGAAGTCGACGCATGGGCCATCCTGCAACACGGCAACCACATCCGTGGCGGCGAATGGATCGAAACGCGCATCCTCTCCTCCGGTCCCCGCACAAACCCGTGGTTTCAGGAGGCCGGCCCCCGCGTCATGGCCGAGGGCGACATCCTCGCCTTCGACACCGATCTCATCGGTCCCTACGGCTATTGCGCAGATCTCAGCCGCACATGGATCGTCGGCGATGCCGAACCGACCGCTTATGAAAAGCAAATCTACCGCGACGCCCACGACCATATCCAGACAAACATGGCCCTACTGCGCCCCGGCCTCACCATCGACGAGCTGACCGACCTCGCCCAACCGCTCCCCGCCAAATACGCCGACCAACGCTACGGCGTCGTCTTCCACGGCGTCGGCCTCTGCGACGAATACCCCTCCGTCCGCTACCCGCAGGACTGGGAGGCCGGAATGCACGACGCCATCCTCGAACCCGGCATGACCCTCTGCGTCGAGGTCTATTACGGCGAGGTCGGCGGTCCCTGCGGCATCAAGCTGGAGGATCAGGTGCTCATCACCGAAACCGGCTTTGAAAACCTCACGACCTACCCCTTCGACGCACGCTTTCTTGCCTGACTGTCATTGGCCAAGCGCCCCAACCGCAATACCATCGCGAGAGCAGAATCGGGGATAGCCATGCACAGCGAAGAATTCACCTTTCACGGGGCCGACGGCACCCGCCTCGCCGGTCGCCTAGACCTCCCCGCAGGCACCCCGCGCGCCACTGCCCTGTTCGCCCATTGCTTCACCTGCTCAAAGGATTTCGTCGCGTCGCGCCGTATCGCGCAAGGGCTGGTCGATAACGGCATCGCCGTCCTGCGCTTCGACTTTACCGGACTGGGCCATTCCGAGGGCGAATTTGCGAATGCGACCTTCTCCTCCAACGTAGACGACCTCGCCGCCGCCGCCGATGCCCTGCGCGCACGCGGAACGGCCCCTACCCTCCTTGTCGGCCATTCTCTCGGTGGGGCCGCCGTTATCGCCGCCGCGCCGCGCATCCCCGAAGTAAAAGCCGTTGCGACCATCAATGCCCCCGCCGACCCCGCCCATGTGGTTCACCAATTCCACGACCGCCGCGCCGAGATCGAACGCGACGGCGAGGCCGAGGTTTCCCTCGCCGGTCGTCCCTTCACGATCCGCAAAAGCTTTCTCGATGATGTCGCCGCCAATACGCTGGACGACCGTCTCGCGGGCCTTCACCGCGCCCTTCTCGTCCTGCACGCGCCACTCGACACGACCGTCGGCATAGAAAACGCCACCCGCCTCTTCGTCGGGGCCAAGCACCCGAAAAGCTTCGTGACCCTCGACGGTGCCGATCACCTGCTGACCCGCCCCACAGATGCCGCCTATGCCGCCACCGTCATCGCCGCCTGGGCCTCGCGCTACATGCCCGAAGCACCCGCCATCCCCGCACCGGATAGCGGCGTGCATGTCATCGAAAGCGGAACCAAGGGCTTCCTCAACACCATCGCCGCCCCCCGCGACCGCAGCATCCTAGCGGATGAACCCAAATCCGTGGGCGGCACCGATAGGGGCCTTACCCCCTTCGAGCTGGTCGGCGCGGGGCTCGGTGCCTGCACCACCATGACCATGCGCATGTATGCGAACCGCAAGGGCTGGCCCGCCGGTGCCGCCACCGCCCATGTCACGTGGAGCCAGAAAGATCGCTACAACTCGACCTTCAACCGCACCATTACCCTATCGGGCGACCTGACGGCAGAACAACGCGCGCGCCTGATCGAAATCGCCGACCGCTGCCCCGTTCACCGAATGCTGGAAGGCACGATCACCGTCGAGACGCAAATCGCTTCAGACCGCTGAACCGCATCAGCCCAAAATTATTCAACGGCTGGTACAGCGTCGTGAACATTTCCTCGAAGCGCGGCTTCTCCCAGCCGACCATTCCGCGAATTTCGCCAAGGTTGCGCCGCCCATCCACTGCCGCAAGGATGCCCGCCGCATCCTGTGGCAGCTTGCGCTGAAAGCCAACGCCGTCGAATTCACCCCGGATCATCCCGTTTTTATAGATCGATTCCGCCAAGGCCGCCCCCGACGCCCCGATCAAACACGGCACAGCGGTTTCAGAAACCTCCGCAATCCGCGCAGGCTCGCCCGCTTTCGCGGCGTAGAAGGCATGGACCTTGATATTCCCGACCAGCCGCTCGGCCAGCGCGGCCCTCTCACGATACGGCAACGCCTCCGCCCGCGCGCGCAGGTCAGGATCACCGATCATCATGCGCGGCTCATACCGTCCGGGCGTCGCAAACGACACGAGTCCAAGGTCCGCCCGCTCCAGCGCATCGAACAACTCCCCCACCGAATAGGGGCGGTCGCGGCTGTGCAGCAGCAGGTCGTACAACCCCGCATCTCCGCCATTCGCATGGTCGTTCAGAAACGGATTGCGCAGAAGCCCATTCGTTGGCGGCATCCCTTGCAGTAATGTGCGGGTCAGGCGTACCTGCTCCGCCGGTTGATCATCCGCCACCAGCGCCCTCAGCGCATCCTGCATCTCGTAGACCCCGGCCCGGCCATAGGGCGCATAGACCATCGCCCCGATGCCACCCCCGTCGGCCAACGCCCCACGCAGGGCCGCAAACCCGGCATCCGGGTCCGGCAAGTGATGCAGAACGCCACAGCAATCAATGTAGTCGAACACACCGAAAGACGCCGCATCCAGCAAATCACCCGTCTCAAAGCGGATATTGCCCAGACCCCGCGCCGCCGCCCGTGCCTCCGCAATCTGACGGCTGGCCACGGACATATCGAGATACACGATCTCCACATCGGCTCCGTGATCGGCGAATATCTGCGCCATCATCACGCTTCCGTCGCCCGTGCCGCCCCCCGCAACGAGTACGCGGAACGGCTGCGACCAATCGCGCGCGCCGCCGAACAAAAAATGGTCGATCTCGAACGGATGACTGGGCGATCCGCTGATAAGGCGCGTCGCCTCCTCCGCCGGGTCACGTGCGGGATAGGGATACGCCTCGTATTGCCGCTGCACCGGATCGTCTGAAGACGGCATCAGGTCGCCGTTTCCAGCGCCAATTCGATATATTTTTCACGCAGCTTCTGCGTAATTGGTCCCGGCACGCCCTGCGAGATTGCCTTATGATCGACGCTGATGACCGGCATCACGAAGGCCGATGCACTGGTCGAAAACGCCTCCGCCGCGCCCTGTGCCTCCTCGATGGTAAAGGGCCGCTCCTCGATGGTCAGGTTTTCCTGCTTCGCGATGTCGAGCACCGCCCGCCGCGTGATCCCGCTCAGAATATCATTGCCTAATTGCCGCGTGATCAGCACACCATCCGCCGTGATGATGAAGGCGTTATTCGATGACCCCTCGGTCACGAACCCATCTTCCACCATCCACGCATCATCCGCACCCGCCGACAACGCCGCCTGCTTGGCCAAGGATTGCGCGAGCAGTTGCACCGTCTTGATATCGCGCCGCGCCCAGCGAATATCGGGCTGCGAGACAACCCGAATCCCCCGCGCCGCCTTCGGACTGGACGAAATAGGCCGGTCCTGCGTGAACAGCACAAGGCTGGGTTTCTCGTCTTTGGGAAAGTTGAAATCTCGGTCCGCAACGCCCCGGCTGACCTGTAGATATACCATCCCCTCATCGAGGTTATTCGCCTCAATCAACTCGCGCTGGATGAACGGAATATCCGCCACCGGCACCGGGCATCTCATCTTCAACTCGGAAAGCGAGCGTTCCAGCCGCCGCAGATGCGCCTCGTTATCGATCAGTTTGCCACCAATGATAGCGGAAACCTCGTAGACCCCGTCCGCGAACAGAAACCCACGGTCAAAGACCGAAATCTTGGCATCCTCTTCATGGACGTAATCACCGTTGACGTAGACGACGCGACTCATAAAGCTCTCCCTGCTGAACCCCTATGGTCTAGCCAGAGAACGGTCGATCCGCCAAGGATTTTCGATGGTGCCAATCACCCGGTCAGTCGCGCGAAGATCGGCTCGAATGGAATGGTCACGTCCGGCGGATCAAGCGCAAAATCTTCTCGCACCGACCGCACGATGCTCCAGTCCCGCTCCGGCCCCGCAGAGTGGATCAGGACGAAGCGTTCGACCGGATGGACGATAAGGTAATGTTCAAGCGTCGGAATACGCTGATAAGCCAGCAACTTATCCCCCATATCGCGAGACGCGGTGGAGGGTGACAGCACTTCGACGATGATGATTGGATCGTGGACATACCGCTCGTCATCGTCGATCTCTCGCCCGCAAAGAACCATCAGATCAGGGATCAGGGCTAGATCATCGCCATCACTTACGCCCATGCCCGCATAGGCGGTACAGCCGGGCGGCAAAGCGACATCCAAACTGGCCTCAATGTTCTTGACGACCTTCACATGCCTTCCAAGAACACCGGCCTGCGCGACGATTTCACCGTTCAGCAACTCATAGCGCAGGCCGTCCGCCTGCATATCGCTCCAGCGGACGAACTCATCGACGGTCATTTTTCGGTTTTGTGCGGCAACGCTCATAAGCGAACGATACCGCAAATAACGTCAATGCGCCACTGCCGCCGCCACACTCTCGTCGATCATGCGGCCTTCGGCAAAGCGGTCCAGAGCGAACGGCGCGGCCACATCATCCGGCTCGCCCTTCGCCATCGTCGCGGCAAAGCAGTGACCCGACCCCGGTGTTGCCTTGAACCCACCCGTTCCCCAGCCGCAATTGATGAAGATGTTCTCCACCGGCGTTTTCGAGATAATGGGCGAGCGGTCGCCGGTCATATCCACGATCCCGCCCCACTGACGCAGCATTCGCAAGCGCGAAATCATCGGGAACGTCTCGACCAAGGCCGTCACGGTTTCCTCGATATGCTGGAAACTGCCGCGTTGGGTGTAGTTGTTGAACCCGTCCGTACCGCCGCCGATCACCATCTCGCCCTTATCCGACTGGCTCATATAACCGTGGACGGTATTGGCCATCACAACGATATCCATGCACGGCTTGATCGGCTCCGACACCAAGGCCTGCAACGCGAGGCTTTCGATGGGCAGGCGGAAACCCGCCATATCGGCGAGGCGCGAGGAATTGCCCGCCACGACGATGCCCAGCTTCTTGCACTTGATCTCGCCCTTGGTCGTGCGCACGCCCGTAACCGTGCCACCCTCCTTGTCGATCCCGATGACTTCGCAGCCCTGAATGATATCGACGCCCATCTCATCCGCCGCTCGGGCAAAGCCCCAGGCCACGGCATCGTGACGCGCCGTCCCGCCACGCGGTTGCCACAGCCCGCCAAGCACCGGATACCGCGCACCCCGGTCGATATTGATGATGGGGCACAGCTTCTTGACCCGCGCCGGATCGGCCCATTCGGTATAGATGCCGTTGACCCGGTTCGCATGGAACGTCCGCTGCCAAGCACGCTTCTCATGCTCGGTCTGCGCTAGCATCAGCACGCCGCGCGGGCTAAACATGATGTTATAGTTCAATTCCTGCGACAGCGTTTCATACAGCCCACGCGACAGCTCGAATAGCGCAGCGGAGGAATCCTGTAGATAATTCGACCGGATGATCGTCGTGTTGCGCCCCGTATTGCCGCCCCCGATCCAACCCTTCTCGATCACCGCGACATTCGTGATCCCGTGATTCTTGGCGAGGTAATAGGCCGTCGCCAGCCCATGCCCGCCCCCGCCGACGATGATCGCGTCGTATTCCTTCTTCGGCTCCGGCGAGCGCCACGCGCGCTCCCAATTTTGGTGGCCGGTCATCGCATTACGCGCGAGGCTGAAGATAGAATAGCGGGCCTTCGGATTGGGCTTCATGTCCCTGCTCCTGAAACATCGGGGTGTGTCATCGCGACTGTTATGACCATTTCAGACGCCATGCGACGATCCGCAAGCGCCTTTCGGCATCAAGATTGCGACATGACCGCACGCGACCCGCCGCATCCGCTTGTCGCCCCGCTCCGCGCGGGGTAAGTTCGCATCGCAATTCGCAGCCGGAGATACCGCCTTGTTCATCGTCCTAGCAGGGGCCTTGGCCGTCATCACGGCCCTCGTCCTGATTCTGCCTTTCCTGCGCACGCGCGCCGATACATCGCGCGCCGCCTATGACGCAGAGGCATACCGGGCGCAGCTACGCGAGGTCGATCAGGATCTAGCGCGCGGCATCCTGACAGAACCGGAAGCGAAAGCCGCGAAGATCGAGATTTCGCGCCGCCTTCTCGCCGCGACTGACGATGCCGACGGCGAAATCGCCGCCCCGCCGACCCCTTCCTACCTGCGCACTGCCATCGCAACCGCCATCGCCGTCGGCCCCCCCGCCCTAGCCGTGCTGATCTACCTCGCCATTGGCGAGGCGGGCCGCCCCGACATGCCGCTGGAAGCCCGTACCGACCTTGACGCGCAAATGGCGCAGCGTCCCTCGCAAGCACAGGCCGAGACCTTGCTCGAGCAAAACGACCTCGCCCCCTTAGCCGCCGAAGCCGACACCCCCGAAGCCCGCAACTTCATCGCCCGCATCGACGAACTCGAAGCCTTCTTGCTGAAAAATCCCGATGACGTCCGGGGCCGCCGCCTCCTTGCCGGGGCAACCGCCAGCGTAGGACGGTACGCCGATAGCTGGCGACACTACGCGACCTTGGTCGAGTCTGCCGACGAACCCGATACCGAACTCTACGGAGACCTCGTCGAAACGATGGTTCTTGCGGCCAATGGCTACGTCTCGCCCGAAGCAGAAACCGCCACCGACGCCGCCATCGCCCTTAACCGTAGCGATCCACGCTTCATCCACTACAAAGCCCTCGCCCTCGCCCAGCGCGGCGAAACCGAGGCCGCCTATGCCCGCTGGTCCGCCTTGCTCGACAGCGCCGACCCCAGCACGCCATGGCTGCCGATGGTCTATCGCCATGCAAGGCAAGCGGCGGAAGAACTCGGCGTCACACTCTCTATCCGCACAGCGCCCGGTCCATCAAGCGAGCAGGTCGAAGCGGCAGGCGAGATGAGCGACGATGATCGCCGCGACATGATCGAAGGCATGGTATCCAGCCTCGCCGCCCGCCTCGCCGAAGACCCTGACGACCTCGACGGCTGGCTACGCCTGATCCGCGCCTACGGCGTCATGGGCCGCGACGAAGACCGCGCCACCGCCATCGACATGGCTCGCACCACCTTCGCCGATGACGCCGCCGCCCTCGCCCGGCTGGACGAGGCAGCGCAGTGAAACTCGCCCAATCGCCCGAAGATTTCCTCGCCATGATCGGCCCGGAAGGCGCACTCCTCGGCATCGACCCCGGCACCAAGACCATCGGCCTCGCCGTCAGTGATGAACGTCGCGGCCACGCCTCGCCCCTGCACACCATCGCCCGCAGCAAGCTGACCCAAGACCTCGAAAGCCTGCGCGCCGTTGTTACCGACCGCGAGATTTGCGGCATCGTCCTTGGGATGCCGGTCAATATGAACGGCACCGCCGGTCCCCGCGCGCAATCGGTCCGCGCATTCTCCCGCAGCATCGAGGACGCGCTCGGCCTGCCCGTTCTGCACTGGGATGAACGCCTGTCCTCCGTCGCCGCCGAAGAAGCCATGATCGCCGCCGGGATGAACCGCAAGGCCCGCGCCGAACGCATCGACGCGATGGCCGCCGCCGAAATTCTGCGCGGGGCGCTCGACCGCCTTGCGATGCCCATAATCACGACCTAGCTTTATCACAACGCCGCTCGTCGGCTCGACATACAGGCACCGGCGCATGGCAGATCACAACCCCAGTTCGACCGACACCGTTTGGCGACGCGACGAAATCGAGTCGCCCTGCATTAAGGTCTGCGTCCTCCACCCCACCGAACGCCTTTGCATGGGTTGCTACCGCAGCGGCGAGGAAATCGCGGGCTGGTCACGCTACACCCCCGAACAACGGCGCAGCGTCATGGACACCCTGCCCGCCCGCGCCGACCGCATGGATACCGCCAAACCGCCTCGCCGGGGCGGTCGCGCCGGTCGGCTGAGGAACGACCGATGATCCGCTTGATCCCAGTCCTCGCTCTGCTAGTCGGCTGCGATACCATCGACCCAACGCTGACCAACGACACCGATAAACTGATGCAGGGCATCTACCTGCTCGCCTTCCTCGCACTGGTCCTATTCGGAATGGGCCGCTCGATCTCCGTCGGCAAAACCCTGAAATACCTTGCGATCTGGGCAATCCTGCTCATCGCCCTCGTCTACGCCTACAGCTTCCGTACCGAACTGAACACCGCCTACATGCGTGTAAAGGGCGAGTTGTTCCCCACTCTCGCCCAATCCAACGGCAATGGCGAAGTCACCATTCGCCGCGATATCGACGGTCATTTCTCGGTGCGGATCTACGTGAACGGCACTTCCGAAACCTTCCTCATCGACACCGGCGCATCCAGCGTGGTTTTGCCCTACCGCGTCGCCGACCGCCTCGGCTACGACCCCGCCAACCTGCCCTTTATCCTTCAGGTCGGTACCGCAAATGGGCAGGCCGTCGCCGCCCCCATCACCATTGCCCGCATGGAAATCGAAGGCATCGTCATTCGCGATGTCTCGGCAATGGTGGTCGAACAGAACAAACTCAGCCAGCCGCTCTTGGGCATGAGCTTTCTGAACCGCCTCTACGGGTTCAGCGTCAGCGGCAACACGATGACCCTCACGCAGTAAGCCACCGCACCGGATCACCGCCAAACGCATCAGGCCTGAAATACGTAACCATACGCGGCTCCACCCGCTCCGACGCCCAAGGCGCAACACCGTGCAGCGCCAAGGGATGCATGACGTAAGCACACCCCACCCCCGGCGCAATCGGCACCGGCTCGCAAGTATCGAAGCACGCCCGCCGCGCCGCGACATACGCATCCGTCACATCCACATCGCGCCAATCCGCCGGATCGACCCCATCGAGCGCAGACCGAAACGCCGCCCGCATCACCTCATGCGACCCACGCCAAACGACGAACGCCCCCTCATCCACCCCGGCATCGCCAAGCGGCAAACCGAGCAGAAAGCTATGCGTCTCCGACAGCTTCCGACGCCGATCCGGCATCATCCGCTCCAGCCCGTCGACATGGGCGGCCAGACGGTCCCGCCGAAACCGGAAACTCGCCTCCGTATCCTCGTCGCCGTGGCGCGGATACCCCGGAAAAACGACCGATACCTGCCCCCGGTCCCACTCGAACGCGCCCAGACCCAGCGCCTTACGAGCGAACGCCACCGCCACACCCGATAGCGGCGGCACACGGTCCGCGACCGCACCCCGCCCATCATTCGACAGCGCATTGACCCCCGCAAACCACGTTTCATCGCAGCGGTACCAATGCGCCAGAGCCGGATCGTTCAGCACCCCCCGCGCAACCGGCGCACAGGCCCGCACCCACGTCTCCACCGCCGGATCATGCCCAAAAACGGTCCATCCATCCTCCCGGTATTCGCGCAGATGGTCAGGCATGAACGGGGCGTCGCGACATGGCATCGAATGCCTCGATCAACGTATGCGGCCCCGCTTCGGGCAAGTGCATCGTCTCAGATAGCGTCCGCCGCCAGATCTTCGCGCCCGGCTGCCCGCCAAACATGCCCAGCATATGCCGCCCAATCGCCTTTACCGGCGCATCCGACCGCGCCGCATACTCGGCCATATTCTCGATCACTGCCCGTGCATCCACCGCACGGGGCGGCGCACCGAACACCCGCTCATCGACCCCCGCCAGCACCCGCACCGGATCGTGATACGCGGCCCGGCCCAGCATCACGCCCTCGAACCCGTCATCCAGATGCCCAACCGCCGCGTCCAGCGCGTCGATACCCCCATTTAGCGAGATATGCAGCGCCGGATTCTCCGCCCTGATCTCATGCACGAGCGCGTAATCCAGCGGCGGAATCGTCCGGTTTTCCTTGGGCGACAACCCTTGCAGCCACGCCATCCGCGCATGAACCGTAAACCGCTCGACCCCGGCACCCGCGACCGTGGCGATAAAATCGCGCAGCGCGACCGCAGGCACCTGATCGTCCACCCCGATTCGGCATTTCACCGTAATCTCCGGCCCACCTTCCGCCCGCGAGGCCCGCCCCATCGCCTCGACGCAGGCGGCGACCAGCGCAGGCTCGCGCATCAGGCACGCGCCGAACGACCCGTTCTGCACCCGATCCGACGGACAGCCGACATTGAGGTTGATCTCGTCATACCCAAAACCACAGGCGATCCGCACCGCCTCGGCCAGTTGCGCCGGGTCCGATCCGCCCAACTGCAACGCCAGCGGATGCTCCTCCACCGAAAAACCCAGCAGCCGCTCCCGATCCCCATGGATCACCGCCGGGGCCGTCACCATTTCGGTATAGAGCAATGCGCGCCGCGTAAGCTGCCGGTGGAACACGCGACAATGCCGCGTCGTCCACTCCATCATAGGCGCAACCGAAAACCGCGCGGCCTCGCGCACCACGCTCATTGCGCGCAGCGCAGGCGTCCCTGCACCGAATCCGCCACCGCTTCCTTCAGGTCGGGCGTCACGCCCGACCCGCCAAGGCCAAGCGCGCTAGACTTGCTGACCGACGCCACCATCACCCGCAAGAACGGCTCCGGCGAAGTGTCGCGCAGCGCAAATCCATGCGGCTCACCGATCCGCCGGAAACCGGGATGACACTGCGCGGCATAGCGTTCAGCCCCCGCAATCGCCATCGACACATCCACATCGGGAAAGATCAGCGCCTCAGTCCCCTGCAATTCGCCAAGCGCGACCGGCGTAATCGATTGCGCCGGCACCGTCGAAACCGGCTCGACACCCGCGCCCGCCGCACAAGCCGAAACCGACAGCGCGGCGACCAGCACCAGCGCCCTCATGCCGCCACCAACGTATCGACCAGCCCCCGGAACATCGCTTTTCCATCGGTGCCCAGCACCTGCGCATCCGCCGCCCGCTCTGGATGGGGCATCATCCCCAGAACCCGGCGGTTCTCCGACAGGACACCGGCGATATCGTTCATCGACCCGTTCACCGCATCCAAATAGCGAAACGCCACCCGCTGCTCATCGTCCAGCCGCTTCAACGTCTCAGGATCGGCGACATAACATCCATCATGGTGCGCTACCGGAAACACAACCTCCTGCCCCGCCTCATACCCGCGCGTAAAGGCGCTCTGCGCCTCCTCCACCCGCAGCGGCACGTCTCGGCACACGAATTTCAGCGTCGCATTGCGCATCAGCACACCGGGCAGCAGCCCGCTCTCGATCAACACCTGAAACCCGTTGCAAATGCCCAAGACATGCCCGCCCCGCCCGGCGAACGCCGCGACTTCGCGCATGATAGGCGACTGCGCGGCAATCGCCCCACAGCGCAGGTAATCCCCGAACGAGAACCCCCCCGGCACCCCTATCAAATCCAACCCTTCGGGCAGGACACTGTCCTTGTGCCAGACCATATGCGGCTCGCTGCCCGTCGCCTCGCGCAGCGCAACCGCAAGGTCACGGTCGCAGTTTGAGCCGGGAAAAACGATCACTGCCGTTTTCATCGCTGTCGTTCCTCGTAACTCAGTCGAGTTCGACCGAATAATCCTCGATCACGGTATTCGCCAGCAACCGCTTGCACATCGCATCGAGCTGCTCCGCCGCTTCGTCCCGCGACGCATCCGCCATCTCGATCTCGAACACCTTGCCCTGCCGCACGCCGGTCACGCCGTCAAAGCCCATCCCGTCGAGGGCAGACCCGATGGCCGCCCCCTGCGGATCAAGAACACCGGATTTCAGGGTCACGAAAACACGCGCCTTCATGGCTTTCCCTTTCAATGGACCAGCTTCGGTCCGCCCGACCGCACGACACTCTTTTCGGGCATCACGCCGAGGCGGGTGGCCACTTCGGTATACCCTTCCATCAGGTCGCCCAAATCGCGGCGGAAGACATCCTTGTCGAATTTCTTACCGGATTTCACATCCCACAAACGGCACGAATCCGGGCTAATTTCATCGGCAACGATCACACGGGGGATATCGCCCTCGTAGACATGACCGCACTCGATCTTGAAATCGACCAGCTTGATCCCGACGCCAAGGAACAGCCCACTCAGAAAGTCATTCACCCGCAACGCCAGCGCAACCATATCGTCCAGATCCTGCGCACTCGCCCAGTTGAACGCCGCGATATGCTCCTCGGCAACCATCGGGTCGCCCAGCTTATCGTCCTTGAAGTAATATTCGACGATGGGTCGCGGCAATGCCGTTCCCTCTTCCAGTCCAAATCGCTTGGCGATGCTACCGGCGGCCACATTGCGCACGACCACTTCCAGCGGGATAATCTCGACTTCGCGGATCAATTGCTCGCGCATATTCATCCGGCGGATGAAATGCGTGGGCACGCCGACGCTATTGAGATGCGTCATCACGAATTCAGAGATAAAGTTGTTGAGGACACCCTTGCCCTCGATGATCGCGTGCTTCTCGGCATTGAAGGCGGTCGCATCATCCTTGAAGTGCTGAACGAGTGTACCCGGTTCTGGCCCGGCATAAATCGTCTTGGCTTTACCTTCGTAGACCAACCGCCGACGGCTCATCGCCTATACTCCGATCTGAGACCGCGCCACGCACGGATACCGGCATGTGATTACACGCCTTGCATTCTGTGGCGTGTGTATAGGCAGTTGGCCGGATGCCCGCAAGCGGTTTACCCTGCACCCCAAAGATGTACGAACAACATTTTTGACAGCCCAAGGTGGATTTAACATTCCGAAACGCATTTGAGGTATCAATTTAGATCGGCGGTGGAATCTTTGGCTTGGAGGGCATTATCGATGGAAAAAGTTTGTGCAGTCGTTGTTTTTCTGGCCGTGTACCAGCTTGCCGGTATGCTCCACTACCACGAAGGTCCGGTTCTGAAGCAGCATCAGGTAAACGGTGGCTGCAACACGATCTCCCAAGCCATCGGCTGGGGCCGGATGTGCTGACGCATCACGGCTGACGGTTTCTGTGCGGCCCTTCCTGCGCTACAACACGGTATGGCCCTTATCGAACGTCCCATTCTGCTCGCCGGACCGACCGCATCGGGAAAGTCCAACCTAGCACTCGCGCTCGCCCAAACGCTGGGTGGATGGGTCGTGAACGCCGATTCGATGCAGGTCTACGCAGGCTGGCGTCTGCTCACCGCCCGCCCCTCGCCAGAGGATGAAGCGCGGGCGCCACATCACCTATACGGTCACGTCGATCCGGCATCGCGCTACTCGGTCGGGCATTGGTTGCGCGATATCGAAGCGATGCTCACGACAGCCCGCACCGAAGGGGCCGTTCCGATCATCGTCGGTGGATCGGGTTTGAATTTCAAAGCATTGACCCACGGGTTGTCACAAACACCCCCCGTCGATGCCGCCATACGCAACGCAACGAACGAATTACTCGACGAAATCGGCCCACAAGCAATGCGTCAACGGCTGATCGAACGCGATCCCACCGCCGAATCCCTCGATATCGTCAATCCAAGGCGTATCGTGCGCGCATGGGAAGTATTGGAACAAACCGGGCGCTCGTTGACCGCGTGGAATGCCGAAACACCGCCGCCGCTGCTTCCCCACACCGCGATCCACACCCTCGCCATAGACGCCGACCGGGACGTGCTGGTCGATCGTATCGACCGGCGGTTCGACTCGATGATCGAGGATGGCGCGATGGCCGAAATCGACGCGATGGCGGCGCGCAGCCTCGACCCCGACCTCCCCGCCATGAAAGCCGTCGGCGCACCCCCGTTATTCGAGTATCGCGCCGGTCGCTTATCGCAAGAACAGGCAATCACACAGGCCAAGATCGACAGCCGCCGCTACGCCAAACGACAACGCACGTGGCTACGCAACCAAATGCCCGACTGGCCGCGCATCGCGATGGGGGCATCGGCAGAAGACGCCCTCGAAATAATCGCTCAGACGTCGTGCAATTCGTAACCGAACCGCTTGGTAAATCGCTGCGAATCCGCTTCCGAGATCGAGACGGTGATCGACATGGCCCCATCCTCCATCGCCGTATCGCGCACATCCGCCACATCATAGAGCCACGCCATTGCCGCCCCATCGCTCGCGGGCAAATCAATCCGTGCCAGCGTCTCCGCCGCAGCAAGCGTATCTCCGATCAGAGTCAGAAGGGTGTCGATCCCCTGCCCCGAATAGGCCGAAACGCAAAGCGCATTGTCGCGCCGTGCCGCCTCGTTTTCCCATGCCTGCCGGGCGTCATCATCCAGCAGGTCCATCTTGTTATAGACCTCGATGGCCCCGTCCAGCATCGCATCCGGCACGCCCAATTCACGCAGTACCGACACCACATCCGCCGCCTGCGCCTCGGTTTCTTCGTTCACCACATCACGCACGTGAACGATCAGATCGGCCTCCAGCACCTCTTCGAGCGTAGCCCTGAACGCGGCAATCAACTGCGTCGGCAAATCCGATATGAACCCGACCGTATCCGAGAAAATCGCCTGCCGCCCATTCGGCATATCCACCGACCGCATCGTCGGATCGAGCGTCGCGAACAGCATGTCCTTGGCCATCACGTCACTGCCGGTAATGCGATTGAACAGCGTCGACTTCCCGGCATTCGTATATCCGACAAGTGCTACGATGGGCAGCGGCGCTTTCTTGCGCTTCTTGCGGTGCAGCGTGCGGGTGCGAACCACTTTTTCCAGCTTCCGCTCGATCCGCACGAGGCGCTCGTCGATCATCCGCCGGTCAGCCTCGATCTGCGTCTCCCCCGGTCCACCGACGAAGCCCAAGCCCCCGCGTTGGCGCTCCAGGTGGGTCCAACTGCGCACCAAGCGGCTTTTCTGATAGCTGAGATGCGCGTGCTCGACCTGCAACACGCCTTCTGCCGTCCCGGCCCGCTCACCAAATATTTCGAGGATCAGCCCGGTCCGGTCCAGAACCTTCGCGGACAGCGCCTTTTCCAGATTGCGCTGCTGCACCGGTGTCAGCGTGCCATCGATGATGACCAGCTCCACCTCGCTCTCGCGTACGATTTCCTTCAGATCATCCAGCTTGCCTGTTCCAAACAGGGTCGCCGGACGCGGTTGACGCACCAATTCGGCGGCGGAGGCGACGATGTCGAGATCGATGAGCGCCTCGGCTAGTCCAACCGCCTCTTCCAGCCGCGCTTCGGGGGAGCGGCTCGCCTGTTTCCAGTCGGGCAGAATGGGATGAATCACGAAGGTCCGGGTTGCCGCCTCTTCGGTATTCAAGTCGCCGGTGCCTCCTCAGGGTCGTAGAGGGCAATCGGCTGCGCGGGCATCACGGTGGAAATCGCGTGCTTGTAGACAAGCTGCGATTGTCCGTCCCGGCGCAGCAACACGCAGAAATTATCGAACCATGTGATGACGCCCTGCAACTTAACTCCGTTGACGAGGAAGATCGTCACCGAAACTTTGTTCTTGCGTACGTGGTTGAGGAAAGCGTCTTGAAGGTTCTGTCTGTCGGAGGCCATCGGGTGCCCCTTCGTCATTATTGTTGCATTTGGCCAGACCTTTTCGCTGGCATGATTGAGGCGACCTTACACGAACACCCTCATGCTACAAGCCCGCAAAAATGATAAGATCCAGTTAGTCCATAATCACCGTAATGCATGGGCTATTTGCGCCACGTTCGCGGGCTGAGTAGGGCCACGACGGCAAGGGTTTCCATCCGCCCAACGATCATCCCAACGCACAAGACCAGCTTCGCCCCGTCCGAAAGCTCGACATACGCATTCAGATTATCGGAAATCATCGGCAATAACGGGCCAGTATTGCTCAAGACGCTGACGGATGCGATCAACGCATCGATCATGCCCATACCCGTCGCTGTCAGCGCCAGCGAACTGCCGACGACCGCCAGCACATAAAGCATCACGAAGACGAACACGATCCGCATCGCGCTCTGCGTGATTCTGTACTTTCCGCTACGAATGGGGCGAACCTCCGTCGGTCGTGTCAGGCGCGCCAACTCGTTCAGGCTATGCTTGGCCAGCAACGCGGCCCGGATCAGCTTGACCCCTCCGGCGGTCGATGCGGCACCACCACCCACAATGGCCAGTCCCAGCAGCGCAACCCCCGGCGTTCGCAGGCCGCTCCACGCCGTTGCCCCGTCCCAGTCCGCCGACTCGAATCCGCTGGTGGTGATGTACGAGAACGCCATGAACAGCGACCCCCACAACGCGCTGATCCCCGCACCCAACTCATCCGTCGACCGCGTCTCAATGGCCCCAATCCAATGCCGCATGAACAACAGGGTGACGACCGCCCCCACCGCAATCAGCATGTACCGACATTCGGGGTCTTCCAGATACGCCCGCAACCGCCCCCGCAATGCCTGCTGATGAACCGCGACACCGATGGCGGCGGGCACGATGGCGCAGATCAGCACCAACTCGATAGCCCAGGAATTATACGCCGCGATTCCCCCCGCATTCACCCGAAAGCCCGTCGTCGAAACCGCCCCAAACGCATAGCACAACGCCTCAAAAGCGGGTGCGCCCACCGCCGCCAGTGCCAACATGCACAGCACGATTGCGCCGCCATAAGGAATGGCCAACATCCGCACCGCCCAAGTCGTCCGCTCCATCGCCTCGCGCCGTTCGATCAGGGCTTCAACAGCGAGGCTACCCCCCGATGATGCCCCTTCACGATCCATAACATCGCGCACCTCGAACCCACCGATGGACAACGGCGCAAAAATCGACAGCGCCGCGACCAGACAAACAAAACCACCCAGCCCCGCACAGGCAGAACGCCACAGCACGATGGTTTGCGGCACATCCTCGATATCAAGAATATTCGACGCCCCCGTCGTCGTCAGGGCCGCCGACATCTCGAAATAAGCGTCGATCATCGAAAATTTCGGGATTAACTCCGCCAAGGGCACCGCGATAATCAGCGGCCCAACGGTATAGAACGCCACCAGCGCCAACAGGCCAGACCGCCCCGCCGGTATCGGATGCCGCAACAGGATTATCCGCAATGCCGACCCGAACAAGCACGCACCCGCAGTGCAGATAGCAAAGACCGAACTCGTTTCCCAGTCATTCACGATGAATGCGTGCAACGCCATCAGCGCGAAACCGGCGGCAAAGACGAACAGCGCCGTACTCAACAATTGCTCCGCACCGGCATTGCGCCGAACGATGGGCCGCCAAACCTCGACCTCCCCCCGGCTCATCGCATCGCCCTCACTGGAAGTAATCCACGCTCACGCGGAACAGCTTTTCGACCTCCTGCACCGCATTCTTCAACGCGAAAATCACGACACTATCGCCATCTTTCAGCACGTCGCGACCGTCCGGCACCCGAATTTCGTTATTCGACAGGATCGCCCCCACCATCACACCGGGGGGCAGCGCGACCGAGGCCAACGGTGCACCGGCCAGCGACGACGTCGCCAGAATCTGCGCCTCGATCACCTCCGCCGCACCATCACGAACGCTGTGCAGCGCCCGAATACGGCCCCGGCGCACATGGCGTAGAATCGATGATACCGTCGTTGCACGCGGATTGATGAAAGCATCCAGCCCCAGCGGCGACACCAATCGCATGAGGTTCTGATTGTTGATCAGCGCCATCGCGCTCGTCGTCCCCTCCTCCTTGGCCAGAACCCCGGCCAGCAGGTTGGATTTGTCGTCATCGGTCAGCGCAATGATCATCTCCGCATCGGCAACATTCGCCTCGGCCAACAATGCGGCATCCAAGACATCGCCGTTCAGAACGATGGTCCGGTCGAGGCGCTCGGCAACGTATTCTGCCCGCGCACGATCCCGCTCGATCAGCTTGGTCTTGATCCGGCGTTCCTGCTTTTCGAGGGCAAGGGCCACGTTCAGCCCGACATTGCCGCCACCCGCAATGATGATCCGACGCGCAACCTCCTCTTCGTGACCGAACAGCGCCAATGTCCGGCCCACATGCTCCTCGCTCGCGATAATGAACACATTGTCATCCGGCAAAAGCTGGTCATCGCCACTAGGGGTGTAGAGCTTGCCATTCCGCTCGAACCCCACGACCTTGGCCGCCACATCGGGAAACAGCTGCGTCAACTGCCGTAGTGGCGTGTGCAGCAAAGGGCAATCTATCCCCAACCGCGTGCCAATCATCCGCACCCGTCCATTGAGGAACGGCGTCGATTCAAACGCGCCCGGTGCACTCAGACGCCGTAACACCGACCGCGCGACTTCCACCTCCGGCGAGATGATGACGTCGATGGGCATGTGATTGCGCTGGAACATGTCGCTCCATTGCGGTTCCAGATACGCTTGCGCCCGCACACGGGCGATCTTTCGCGGGATCGAAAACACGGTATGCGCCACCTGACACGCCACCATGTTGACCTCGTCCGAATACGTGACCGCGATTAGCATATCCGCATCCCGCGCACCCGCTTCACCCAGCACATCGGGGCGCGAGGCATAGCCGGTGACACCCCCCACATCGAGAGTATCCGTCACCTTGCGGACCAACGCTTCGGATTGATCGACGATCACGACGTCGTTGTTCTCAGTCGCGAGCTGACGCGCAATATTGAAGCCGACCTGACCGGCCCCGCACACGATGACTTTCATCTAGGCACTCTCACAACCCGACCTCAGCTCGACAGCCGAACGACGTTATCCGCCGTCGCCATGCGCGCGCCGCCCCGGTTCGACGTCGTGACGCCAAGTGCTTTCAGCTTCCGGTGCAATGCCGACCGCTCCATACCGATGAACGATGCTGTGCGCGAGACATTCCCGCCGAACCGATTGATCTGCGCAATCAGGTAATCACGCTCGAACGCCTCACGCGCCTCACGCAATGGCATCGAGACGAAGTTATCCCCGCTCTCACTGACCGCAGGGCCGCCGCCACCCGCGATCATCACTTCCTGCGGCAGATCGTCGGCGGTTATGTCTTGCCCCAGCCGGTCGCCAAGGATCATCATCCGCTCCACGATATTACGAAGCTGGCGAACGTTACCCGGCCAGTCATAGGCTTGCAGCACCGCCATCGCATCCTGAGCGAAAGCACGCTTTGCCAAGCCCTGTTCCCGGTGCAATCGCTCCGTCAGATGCTCGACCAACATCGGAATATCCTCACGGCGCAGTCCGAGCGCAGGCACTTCAACCGGCACGACGTTCAGCCGGTGGTACAGGTCTTCGCGGAAGTTGCCCGCCGCAATTTCCTCCACCAGATCACGGCTCGATGAACTGACGATCCGCACATCGACCCGCACGGTGTCAGACCCGCCCACGCGGCTGAAACATTGATCCACCAGCACGCGCAGTATCTTTGGCTGCGTTTCGCGCGGCATATCCGCAACTTCGTCGAAGAACAGCGTGCCACCATGCGCCGCTTCCAGCAAACCCGGCTGCGCCAACCCGCCATCCTTCTGACGTCCGAATAATTTTTCTTCTAGATGATCAGGGTCCATCGTCGCCGCACTCACCACGACAAAAGGCGCATCTGTACGCTTGGAATGCGCGTGCAGGAACCGCGCGGCCACTTCCTTGCCCGCTCCAGATGGCCCGGTAATCAGCACCCGGCTACCCGTCGGCGCAATCCGCTGCAATGTCGTTCGCAGGCCCGCCATGGCCGAGGACTCACCCAACAAATCAGTGGTGCGCTCGTCCTGCTGCTTCAACGCCGAATTCTCGCGCCGCAAATGCGATGCCTCCAGCGCCCGCAGGGTGGTCAGCATCAAAACGTCGGTCTTGAATGGCTTTTCGATGAAGTCATAGGCGCCCTGCTGGATCGCAGCTACCGCCAGCTCGACATTCCCATGACCGCTGATGATCACGATCGGTATCTCAGGATTGTCCCGTTTGACGGTCTTGAGTACCTCGATCCCGTCCTTTCGACTGCCCTGCAACCAGATATCGAGGATAATAAGGTCCGGCTGCCGTGCATTGATTTCCGCAAACGCGCTCTCCGCACAGGCGGCGCGACGGGCGACATGCCCTTCGTCTTCGAGGATTTCGGAAATCAGATCGCGGATATCGGCTTCGTCATCGACGACAAGAATGTCTGCCATTGGATCGTGCCTCTCTGTCGTTTCTTATTGATACTATTGGATAGTGTCGGCGGATGCTCGTTTAGGATGTTCCGGTCGAACCGGCTGTTTCGATCTCGTTCATAGGTGCCTCCACAATTGCTGCACATGGTAAACGAATACTAACCTGCGCGCCGCCCGCATCTCCGGCAGCGTCGATCAATGTCAGCGTTCCGCCATGGTCTTCGATGATCCGCCTGACGATGGCGAGGCCCAGCCCCGTCCCGCCCTTTTTGTTCGTCACATACGGTTCCGTCAGCTTTTCGCGCTCACGAACCGGGAAACCCGCGCCGTTATCGACCACATCGATGGCCAAGTCCTGCCCCACGATCCCCGTCCGAATCTCGATCCGACCATCCGAGCTGCCCTGCGCCTCATGGTGCTCACGCACAGATTGTGCCGCATTGCGAATGAGATTGGTAAAGGCCTGCGATATCAGCCCCCGGTCGCATTTCAGCACGATGCCGGATGTTTCAGGTGTCTGCGCGAAATCTATGTCCGGGTATTCCGCGCTATGCAGGTCGAGGATCTCGGAGAATAGCGGATCAAGTGCCATATTCGCGAATTCCGGCTTCGGCATCCGCGCGAAGTTCGAGAATTCCTCGACCATCCGCCGAATTTGTCCGACCTGCCGCACGATCGTATCGACGCATTGATCGAAGACGGGCCGGTTTTCCTCGACCTGAACACCGAACTTCCGGCGCAAGCGTTCAGCCGATAGCTGGATCGGCGTCAGCGGGTTGCGAATTTCATGCGCGACCCGCTGGGCCACATCCCCCCAAGCCGCCAGCCGCTGGGCCGAGACGAGCGCCGTCATATCATCGAGCGTAACCACGTAGCCTTCGAGTCCGTCGTCACCGCGCTGGCACGCCACCCGCACCAGATATTCCCGCTCGCCCGCATCAGATATTCGGATCACACGCCCTTCCGAGATGCCGAGCGGCGAAACCTCCGAGCGTTCCACAACATTGAGCGTTCCCGGCAGCAATGCATCGATGGCCGCAATCGTCTGCGGCGTTTCCGCCTCACCCACGATCTGCATGGCAGATGCGTTCAGCAGGTCGATATTGCCTTTAGAATCAATGCCCACGACCCCGGCTGTAACCCCGGCAATCACGGCTTCGGTAAACCGACGCCGGTGATCCAGTTCGATGTTCACATCCAGCAGCGTGTCACGCTGACGCTGCACCTGACTGGTCATGCGATTGAATGCCCGCGACAGCGTGGCGATTTCGTCGTCGCCCGATTCCTCACGCACCCGCGCATTCAGATCGCCCCGCGCAACCCTGTCGGCGGCCCCTGCAAGCCTCCCGATAGGCCGCGCCAGCCGGTCCGCGACCCAGATGCCCAGCCAGATCGCCATCGACACGACGATCACCGCGAAGCCGATGTAGAGAACCGCGAACAGGATTTGCATATCCCCCCGCTGTTCTTCCAGTTCCTCGTATTGCAAGGCCATAGCCCGCGTATCCGCCAGCACGCGCGCCGCTTCTTCATCCACCGGGCGCACCAGATACAGATAGGAATCGAACACACCGCCTAGCGGTGCCAACGCCTTGATCGCCGCCGTGCGGGGGTCGTCGAAGACATATATCTCCCCCTGCTTCGCCTGCTTGACATGCCGCTCATCCGGCGCTTCGTAGAGAAACAGATAGCTGTTCGGACCTCTTGCGATGATTTTCCCACTCGAATCAATAACATAAACTTCGGCCAACCGCCGCCGCGCGGATACCGCCGCGAGTATCTCGGTCAGATCCTGTTGTCGCAGCGTTCCATAGGGTGAGGCCCGCGCAATCTCGGTGGCGACGACGCTGGCGTCCAGCCGGATCGTCTGGTGGCTTTGCTTCACGTAGGATTCCGCAATCTGCACCGAATTGCGTACCACCCCGCCTACCCGGTCATTCAGCCAGCTTTCCAGCGTCACCGTTACGGAAATCGCGGCGAACAAACCTAGAAGCAATGCGGGCGCAACGGCGATGATCGTAAACATCCGCACCATGCGCAGGTGCAGCCGCGACCCCGCTGACCGCGCCCGCCGCGCCAGTACCAGAGTCGCGATACGCCACGCGATGACGGCAATTAGTGCAAGGGCAAGGCAAAAATCCAGCACCAGCATGACGCGCAGCGTCGTCCGGTCGATCCCCAGCACATCTCCACTCGTCGCCAGATAATACGTGAAAATCGCGCATATCGGTGCAGCAATAGCCAGCGCAAGGCCAAGCCCGCTCATGATGCGGCGACGCCCCAGAGTGCCGCTGAACCATGCGCGGCTTTGTTGTACGGGGGGATCGGGAAAGGTGAGCGACATGGATCGGTTAGCTCTCCGAGCGAAAAACCGCGCTTCTATTGCAACGTTTCAAGCCACATTGTGACAATCGTGCATCACCTTTTCTTTCGATCTACCGGAATGTCAAGCTCCCGAATCTTTTTTCTCAAGGTATTTCGATTAAGCCCGAGCAAATCGGCAGCTTTCAACTGGTTCCCGCGTGTTGCGGCTAGCGATAGTGTGATCAGCGGAAATTCGACTTCCCGGAGAATACGCTGATACAGGCCCGCCGGCGGGATCGCATCGCCGTGCATCGCGAAATACCGCTTAAGATGCTCCTCTACCAACCCCGAAAGGTCGCTAGGCCGGTCGCCAAGGTTATTCGCTTCGACATATTGCGGTGCCAGCTCCGCCTCGATTACCGCCCGGTCCACGATATCCTCCGGGCAGAGCGCGGCGATCCGCTTCATCAGGTTTTGCAATTCCCGCACGTTACCGGGCCAGTCATGCTCACGCAGCGCATCCATCGCATCGCGCGACACCGTTTTGCGCGGCAATCCCTCCGCCACCGCCTGGCGCAGAAATCCCCGCACGAGATCGGCGATATCATCCAGCCGTTCACGCAACGGGGGCAGGCGTATCGGCGCGACATTCAGGCGATAGAACAGGTCTTCGCGGAATATCCCCTCGCGAATATGGGTGCGCAGGTCTTGATGCGTCGCCGCGATGATCCGCACATCCGTCTTCTGCGCACCGGTCGCACCGACAGCGGTATATTCGCCCTCCTGCAACACCCGCAAAAGCCGCGTCTGCGCTTCGGGCGGCATATCCCCAATCTCGTCTAGGAACAGCGTCCCACCCTTGGCTTGCTCGAATTTGCCTGTCGAGCGCGCCGTCGCCCCGGTGAACGCGCCCTTCTCATGGCCGAATAGTTCCGACTCGATCAGATCACGCGGAATCGCGGCCATATTCACCGCCACGAACGGCCCCGCTTTGCGCCGCCCGTAATCATGCAACGCTCGCGCGACCAGCTCCTTGCCCGTCCCGGATGCGCCGGTAATCATCACCGTCAAATCGGTATTCATCAACCGCGCCATCGCCCGATAGACATCCTGCATCGCCGCTGACCGCCCGATCAGCGGCTGCGCTTCTTCGCGCAGATCCGACACCCCGGCGTCATCCCCGGCGGCATCCGATCCTGTCCGCGCGAGTGCTTTACGCAGATGACTCACCAATTCCTTCAGATCGAAGGGCTTTGGCAGGTATTCATACGCCCCCGAATCCGCCGCGCGGATCGCCATCATCACCGTATTCTGGGCGCTCATCACGATCACCGGCAGTTCGGGCCGCCGCCGCTTGATCGTCGGCAGCATGTCGAGGGCATCGCCATCGGGCATCATCACATCCGTGACGACCGCATCCCCCTCGCCTTCCTCGATCCAACGATACAGCGTCGATGCGGTGCCCGTGGACCGCGTCTGAAACCCCGCCCGCGTCAACGCCTGCGACAGCACCGTGCGGATTGCCCGGTCATCATCCGCGATTAGGACCAGCGACCCACTCATTCATCCACCTCGCGCCAGACCGGCAACAGCATCCGAAAGACCGTGCGACCTTCGCCACTCTCGCACTCGATAACCCCGCCATGATCCGCGATTATCTTCGACACCAGCGCCAAGCCCAGCCCCGCGCCGGATGCCTTCGACGTCACGAACGGCTCGAAGATATGCGGATACAGTTCTTCGGGGATACCACGCCCATTATCGATGATCGACACTTCCAGCGGCAAACTCTGCCGCCCACCTCCCTTAACACCAGCCAGCCGCACACCGGGACGATAAGCCGTGCGCAACGTGATCTGACCTTTACCATCAACCGCTTCAGCAGCGTTCTTAATAAGATTTTGGAACGCCTGTGCCAATTGATCCCGGTCCCCCACGGTGGGCGGCAGCGAGGGGTCGTATTCTTCTACATATCGCACATTCTGCCCAAATCCGGCCTGCGCCGCCCGCCGAGTCATGTCGAGTGCATCATGCAGATTCACCGGCAACCGCGCAGGCGGTCGCTCATCGGTGAAATGCTCCATCCGGTCGACGAGGCGACGGATACGCTCCGACTCCTCCTCGATCAACTCGGCCAGTTCCACCTCCTGATCCGCACAAAGATCCTGCAACAACTGTGCGGCCCCCGAAATCGCCGCCAGCGGGTTCTTGATCTCATGCGACATCGCCGCCGCCATCCCGCTCACCGACCGGGCGGCCCCACGATGGGCCAGATTACGGTCCATCTTCTCGGCAATGGATTTCGGTTGGATCATCACCAACAGCGCCGCACTCTTCGGTGTATCCGTCAAGGGTGTGACCTGCACATCCACCGACACGGCCCCCGCCTCACGCTCCGTCAGCTCAACCCCATGCTCCGCCAATGACGCGGGCGTGTCTCGCGCCTGCTCCAGCAAAGCCGCCAATCGCGACCCCTCCGGCGCAAATTCGGTGAACTTCTTCGTCCGCAAGCTTCGCGCACTCATCGACAAAAACTGTTCCGCAGCCGCATTGACCGCCGAGATCAGGCCGTCTTTCTCGACCACGAGAACGGGTATCGGAATGGTATTCCACAGAACCTCATAATCGGTAGAGGCCCCACTCATGCCGCAACCTGCGTCTCGGCTTGGACGGCGGGCCAGTCATAGGCTCGCAACTCCGCCCTCACAGAATCGGGATCGTCATTGCGAATAACCCGCTGCCGAACCGCCGCCCCATCGGGTCGCCCCGCCAGCCACCACCCGAAATGCTTGCGCGCAGACCGCATCCCAATCGCCTCACCGTAACAGGCAAGTTGCCCCTCATAATGCTCGATCACGATGTCGCATAGCGCGCCACCCACCGGCGCAGGCCGCAACGCTCTGCCCTGCAAGGCATCGGCAACCTGCCCTGCCAGCCAGGGCGCGCCCTGCGTTCCCCGCCCGATCATCACCCCCGCCGCCCCCGATTGCGACAGCGCCTCTCGTGCGGCATCCGCGCCAACGATATCGCCATTCACCAGCACAGGGATATCAACCGCCTCAACCACCGCCCGCACCGCCGACCAATCCGCCGTTCCACGATATAGCTGCGACCGCGTTCGCCCATGCACCACCAGCATCGTGACACCGGCATCCTCGGCCAACCGCGCGATTTGTGGTGCGTTCAGCGTGCCCTCGTCCCAGCCCAGCCTCATTTTCAGCGTCACGGGGATATCCACCGCCCCCACCGTCGCCTCGATCAGCGATAACGCCTTGTCCGGGTCACGCATCAGCGCCGACCCAGAATACCCGTTCGTCACTTTCTTGGCCGGGCACCCCATATTGATATCGATGATCCGCGCCCCGTTCCCAGCCACCCGCCGGGCCGCCTCGGCCATCCATTCTGCCTCGCATCCGGCAAGCTGCACCGCTGCCAGCGTCTCGTCTTGCGCAACGTCCAACCGAACCGCTGATAGCCGCCGCTCCGCCAGCAATTCCCGGCTCGCCACCATCTCCGACACGACATACGGCGCGCCAAAACGCGCGGCCAGCTTGCGGAAAGGCGCATCCGTGATCCCCGCCATAGGCGCAAGCGCCACGGGAACGTCGAGGCGCTCTTCGCCGATCTCGATAGGGTGGAGGGTCATGAATCATCCCGCGATTACGCCTGCAGTCATAGCTTTTCGCGATAGGACGCACAAGAATCTTGCGTCCGCGCCCACGCTCAATACTGTCGCGCCATGAATGAACACCCACGCATAGCCGCCCTCATCGTCGCCGCCGGGCGTGGAACGCGGGCCGGGGGCGGCACGCCCAAGCAATACCGGCAACTTGCGGGCCGCTCCGTCCTGACCCGCACATTACAGGCATTCGTCGATCACCCCACAATCGACTCGATCACTGTCGTCATCCACCAAGACGACCGCCCCTTGTACGATGCCGCCATCCCCAACAGCCCCAAGATGCGCCCCCCCGTCAGTGGCGGAAGCAGCCGTTCTCAAAGCGTTTACAACGGCATACGCGATCTTTCTCAAAGAAATACCGACATCGTTCTCATCCACGATGCCGCCCGCCCGATGGTCGATTCAGGTGTACTTGACCGCGTCATTGCCGCCCTGAATACGGACGACGGGGCCGTCGCCATGCTTCCCGCCGTCGATGCGATGCGGGCAGTCCACGACGACGCCCTCGGCGAAAACATCCCCCGCGACGGCGTGCATCGCGCCCAGACGCCACAGGGCTTCCGCTTCGCCCCCATCCTCTCGGCCTTCGAGGCGGCAGAAGCCGCAGAAACGCTGGATAGTCATCTCGACGACGCGGCGGTTGGCATGGCGAATGGCCTATCCGTGACGATGGTGCCTGGCGATCCGCTCAACTTTAAACTCACCACGCCGGAGGATTTCGCGATGGCCGAACGTCTGCTCGCAATTCCCGACATCAGAAACGGCCAAGGCTTTGATGTCCATGCCTTTTCCCCAGGCGATCACGTCACACTTTGCGGCATCGACATTCCCCATGATAAGGCACTCAGCGGCCATTCCGACGCCGATGTCGGCCTCCACGCTCTTACCGATGCGATCCTTGGGGCGGCGGCGGCGGGGGATATAGGCCGCCACTTTCCGCCCTCCGATCCACAATGGAAAGGTGCGGATAGTGCAATCTTTCTCGCCCATGCCATTGAAATCGTGAATGAAATGAGCTTCACACTTTCCAATGTCGATATAACCCTCATGTGCGAGCGCCCCAAGATCACCCCCCATTCCGAGGCGATGCGCCACCGGGTTGGTGAGATTTGCGGACTGGATATCGACCGCGTCAGCGTCAAGGCAACCACCACTGAACGCCTCGGCTTTTGCGGGCGTGAAGAGGGCATCGCTGCCCTCGCCTCCGCCACCCTCATCCGGTTATCCACATGAGCCGAATTGCACAAGCCATTGTAACCATGGGGGGTATAGGTTTTGCCCCCAAAGCCCCCGGCACCATCGCATCCGCCGCCGCCATCCCCCTTGCATGGCTGATAAACTGGGCTGGCGGCTTCCCCATGTTCGCCGCTGCGACCACCGCCGCCACACTTATCGGCTATTGGGCGACGAAAAAATACATTGCCAATCAGCCACCTAACGCCGATCCTTCAGAAGTTGTCATAGACGAACTCGCCGGTCAGTGGATCGCCCTGCTCCCCCTGTCATTCGGCTTGATGCTCGCGGGCAGCGCGCCCCATGTTTTCCCCTACCCCGGATGGATCGCCGCATTCGCGCTTTTCCGCCTTTTCGACATCTGGAAGCCCGGTCTTGTGGGCTGGGCGGACCGACAGCACGGGGCGTTTGGCATCATGGCGGATGACGTGATCGCCGGGATCATGGCCGCGCTCATCGCCACCGCAGCGGCCAGCATCGCCCATGGATGGTTTGCATGATCGACAATCAAATCAAAAACTTGGCGCTCGATCTTGTCGCACGCGCCAAGGCCCGCAACACCCACATCACCACCGCCGAAAGCTGCACCGGCGGCATGGTCGGTGCGGCGGTTACGGCCATTCCCGGCTCCTCTGAAATATATGAACGCGGCTTCATAACCTATTCAAATCAAGCCAAAATCGACCTCTTGAACGTCCCACCCGCCACCCTCGACTCCCACGGCGCGGTCAGCGAGCAGGTCGCCGCCGCAATGGCCCTCGGCGCGCTCACCAACAGCGCCGCCCAATACGCTGTTTCCATTACCGGAATCGCCGGTCCCGGCGGCTCCGAATTCAAGCCCGAAGGCCGCGTTTGCTTCGCCCTCGCCACCGAAAACTCTGCCAAAACCGAGACCATTGATTTCGGCCCCCTCGGTCGAGACCAAGTTCGCCACGCCGCCACCCTTCATGCTCTGCATCTTCTCCATGCAGCCCTACGCGCCTGAACCGTCGAACTCAGTCGGCAAATCATCGATCTCCATCCCGCTCGCACCATCCTCAGCGTTCATCCTGTCCATCTGCGTCGCGACCAAATCGTCCCCCCAAAAAACGCGATCACCGCCCCACGATTTCTGAATAAATTTTCAGCACAAAAGACCATCTGCACAAATTAAAGTCATTTGGATAAAACGACCCCGTTGCAATCGCCCACCCCATTCGTACACCTCCCCGCAAAATAAAATCTCAGGGGAAATTCCAAAATGAACGGTGCAGATACCGCATGGATGATCGTCGCGACGGCGCTCGTCCTCTTTATGACCCTACCGGGCCTCGCGCTCTTTTATGCGGGCCTCGTCCGCGCGCGGAACGTGCTATCGGTGCTCATGCAATGTTTCGCCATTGCTTGTGTGATGTCGGTGCTTTGGCTGGCCTTCGGCTACTCCATCGCCTTCGGGGGAGACGGCCCATTCTGGGGCGGGCTGGGCAAAAGCTTCCTGAACGGCGTCACGGCGGATAGCCTTAGCGGCACCATCCCCGAAGTCCTGTTCTTCGCCTTCCAGATGACCTTCGCCATCATCACCCCGGCCCTGATCGTCGGGGCTTATGTCGAGCGAATCGGGTTTGGCTTCGTCCTCCTGTTCTCCTCCCTCTGGATGCTGCTCTGCTACGCCCCCGTCACCCATTGGGTCTGGGGCGGTGGATGGCTGGGCCAGATGGGCGTGATGGATTTCGCGGGCGGCATCGTCGTTCACGAAACCGCCGGTATCGCGGCCCTTGTCATCGGCGTCTTCCTCGGCGCACGGCGCGGATTTCCCAAGGATATCAAGCCACCGCATAACCCCGGTATGACCATGATCGGCGCGTCGATGCTGTGGGTCGGCTGGTTCGGCTTCAATGCGGGGTCGCAGCTTGCGGCGGATGGCGGTGCGGCCATGGCCCTTGTCGTCACCCATATCTCTGCGGCAACCGCCTCGATCACTTGGGCGCTGTACGAACGGTTCAAGCATGGCAAGGCATCCATGATCGGCATGGTCACCGGCACCATCGCCGGTCTGGCCTCCATCACCCCCGCCTCCGGCTTCGTCGGTCCGGTCGGTGCGTTGTTCATCGGTGCGGTCGCGGGTGTGCTGTGTCAGGAAATGTGCGGCATCATCAAATCGCGCTTGAAGATCGACGACACGCTGGATGTCTTCGCGGTCCACGGCGTCGGCGGTATCTTCGGCACGATCATGGCTCCGCTGCTGGCCACCGCACCCTTGGCGGATGGTCAGGGCGTCATGACCCAGCTTATCGCCCTCGCCGCCGTCGGCGTCTTCACGCTGGTCGTCACGGTGATACTGGTCAAGCTCTGCGCGCTGGTCTTCCCTATTCGTGTGCCGGAGGATGACGAGGTCGAGGGTCTGGACTACACCGCCCACGGCGAGCGCGCCTACGACTGGGTTTCCTGACCCCGACGTCGCAGGAAATTGGAATATGCCGCACGTGGCGGCATATTCACGGCTTCAAAACCGAAGAATCGCGCTAGTGTCGTGGACAGACCCGGCAAACACCGCGTCAGCAACGGCACAAGGAATGCGGTATGAACCATGTGTTCCCGCGTCACACGAAATCATCCTTCCCCGTCGCGGTCGGTGGCGAAGGCTGCTACCTGATCGACAGCACGGGCAAGCGATATCTCGACGGGTCCGGCGGCGCCGCCGTCTCCTGCCTCGGCCATGGCGATCCCGAAATTACGCAGGCGATCAAGGATCAACTCGACCGCCTCGCCTTCGCCCATAGCGGTTTTTTCACCTCCGAACCGGCGGAATCCCTCGCCGATCTGCTTGTCGAGCACGCCCCAAAGGGCATCGACCGCGTCTATTTCGTCTCCGGCGGGTCCGAGGCGGTCGAGACGGCGATCAAGCTGGCCCGGCAATACCATCTCGAACGGGGACAGCCACAGCGCACCCGCCTCATCGCCCGCAAGCAAAGCTACCACGGCAACACCCTCGGCGCGCTCGCAGCGGGCGGCAACGAAGCGCGACGCGCGCAATTTGCACCCATCCTGATCGACGTCGCCCATATCGACCCCTGCTACGCCTACCGCCACAAGCGCGACGACGAAACCGAGCGGCAATACGGCATCCGCGCCGCGCAATTCCTCGAAGACGAGATCCTGCACGCCGGGCCGGAAACCGTGATGGCCTTCATGGCCGAACCGGTCGTCGGCGCGACCCTTGGGGCCGTGCCTGCCATGAACGGCTATTTCCGCCGCATCCGCGAAATCTGCGATCGTTACGGTGTGCTGCTGATCCTCGATGAAGTCATGTGCGGCATGGGCCGCACCGGCCACCTCTTCGCCTGCGACCACGACGGCATAACCCCCGACATCCTCTGCATCGCCAAGGGTCTGGGCGCGGGCTACCAACCCATCGGGGCCATGCTCTGCACCGCCGAAATCTACGCCGCCATCGAGGGCGGCAGCGGCTTCTTCCAGCACGGCCACACCTATCTGGGCCACCCGGCGGCGACGGCTGCGGGTTTGGCGGTGGTGAACGCCATCCTCGACCGCAGCCTCGTCCCCCGCGTGCGCGAGCAAGGCGAAAAACTCGACACCGCCCTGCGCGACGCCTTCGGCCAACACCCCCATATCGGCGATATCCGAGGGCGCGGCCTCTTTCGCGGCATCGAACTGGTCGAAGATCGCGAGACGAAAGCCCCCTTCGATCCCGCCCAAAAAATCGCCGCCACCATCAAAAAGGCCGCCTTCGAGGCGGGCCTCATCTGCTACCCGATGTCCGGCACCATCGACGGCGCACGCGGCGACCACGTCCTCCTCGCCCCGCCCTTCATCATCTCCGACGCCCAGATCGACGAATTGGTCGATAAGCTGGCCACGGGAATCGCGGTGGCGGTTTAAGAAAACGCTGTCCCGCACTCGATGCGGGGCCTCCTTCAACCTGAAAATACCAGCGGTAATACCAACAGCGGAAATCGCCGACCGTTTTCACTTTTCCACGCTGCTCCGGGCGCAGCCCCGGAGCCTTGCAGAACCGCGCTCCGCCTATCGGGGTTCCGGGTCTGCGCCCGGAACAGAGCGGTCGGTGATTGCCGCCATCGGTATAAAACTACCCCTTTGGCCCGATCATCTGCTCAGGCCGCACCACCCGGTCGAACGTCTCGGCGTCACAGAAGCCCAGCGCGAGCGCCTCTTCCTTCAGCGTCGTGCCGTTCTTATGCGCCGTCTTCGCCACCGTGGTCGCATTGTCATAGCCGATTTCCGGGGCCAGCGCCGTCACCAGCATCAGGCTCTCATTCATCAGCTTGGCGATCCGGTCCTCATTCGCTTCGATCCCCGCGACGCAGTTATCCGTGAAGGCCACCGCCGCATCACCCAACAACTGCATGGATTGCAGCAGGTTGTAGATCATCATCGGCTTATAGACGTTCAGCTCGAAATGCCCCTGCGACCCGGCAAAGCCAATCGCCGCATCATTGCCCATCACATGCGCGCAAACCTGCGTCAGCGCCTCGCACTGCGTCGGGTTCACCTTCCCCGGCATGATCGAGCTTCCCGGCTCATTCTCCGGCAGGTTCAATTCCCCCAAGCCACAGCGCGGTCCCGACCCCAACAACCGGATATCATTGGCAATCTTAAACAGCGACCCGGCCACGGTCTTCAGCGCACCCGACATCTCGACCACCGCATCATGCGCCGCCAACGCCTCGAACTTGTTCTCGGCACTCGTGAAGGGCAGCCCCGTGATCGACGCCATTTCCGCCGCCACAGCCTCCGCAAACCCCTCGCGCGTATTCAGCCCCGTGCCGACGGCAGTGCCGCCCTGCGCCAGCGGATAGATCGCCTCCAACGCATGATTGACCCGCCCGATGCCATAGCGCACCTGCGTTTCGTACCCGCCAAATTCCTGCCCCAGCGTCAGGGGCGTGGCGTCCTGCGTATGCGTCCGCCCAATCTTGATGATCCCGTCAAACGCCGCCGCCTTTGCCGCCAATTCCGCGCGCAGAGTCTCCAATCCGGGCAACAGCACATCATGCGCCACCCGCGCGGCGGCGATGTGCATGGCCGTCGGAAAGGTATCATTCGACGATTGCGAGCGATTCACATGGTCGTTCGGATGCACCGGCGTCTTCGACCCCAATTCCCCGCCCAGCATCTCGATGGCCCGGTTCGAGATCACCTCGTTGGCATTCATGTTCGACTGCGTGCCCGATCCGGTTTGCCAGACCACCAGCGGAAAATGATCATCCAGCTTTCCGTCGATGACTTCCTGCGCCGCATTGGCAATCGCCTCGGCCAAGTCGGCATCCAGATCACCATTCGCGGCATTCACCCGCGCGCAGGCTTGCTTGATGACCCCCAGCGCGCGCACGATGGCGACGGGCTGTTTCTCCCACCCAATCGGAAAATTCAGGATCGACCGCTGCGTCTGCGCGCCCCAGTACCGATCCGCTGGAACCTCCAGCGGGCCGAAAGAGTCGCTCTCGGTACGGATGTCACTGCTGGCCATGTCGGTATCCCTCGCGTCGAAATTGTCATTCGCGCGCGGTATACCGTCAGATGGCGACGATGGCTACTTCTTGCGAAAGGCGTCGAGGCTGACCACCCGATCCTCTTCATCCCCGGCATTCACCGGCGTCTCCACCGGCTCCGGCGCGGGCAGGCCCTTGGCATCCGGTTCCATCGCGAAACCGGGGTCGCTCGCCTCATTGGCGGCCACCGTATCGGTTTCGGGCATGGGAATATCGATCTGGAAATTCACGCTGGGGTCCATAAAGGTCTTCACCGCCGAAAACGGCACCACCAGAATGGCCGGGCGCCCGCTAAAGCTCAGGCTCACGGTGAAACGATCCGACATCACCGCAAGGTCGCGAAACTCAAATTGCAGCACGATGGTGATCTCTTCGGGGAACTGCGCTTTCAGCCAATCCGGCATCACGACCCCCGAATGGGTCGTCAGGAACGTGATGTAGAAATGCTGATCGTCGAACAGGCCATGCGCGATCGTATGCGCAAGCGATTTCGCCATGACGCTTCGCAGCCCCTCGCGTGTCAGCTCCAGATAGTCTATCGGTCCAGCAGACATGCACCCTCCCCGGCGTTACACACGATCATAGAGTAAATACGGGTGCCGGAAAGCGATTTCTCGCTTTAATTTCTGTTACGTTCCTTGCTGTCAACTATGATTGACACACACAGGAGCGCCTGTAGGCGACCCTACACTACAACTTGCATAACGATGTTGAGTAAGTGGAGGCTTCTGTTGCCAGGTGCCTCCGAACCCCGCTTAGACCGGCTAGGGCCTAAGACTCAAGTTCCAGTCTTCGCACCGCAATTAAGCGGCGAGAGCGACCGGAGCACGATTGTCGTTTGCAATTGTGCGAATAGCCCGATAACGGCGGAACCATGCCGGGTAAAAGCTACGTCTTTAGACGTTTGTCGATCCTGTTTCGGCCCCGTCCGCCCCGCAAACGACGGGGATGTTGGTGGAGCCGCCGGGTACCGCCCCCGGGTCCAATCCGCGTATTACAAGCGCGTTTATCATCATAGCTGATTACTCAGCCCTGGTGATATAGGGCGCGGCGCGGTGAATTGAAAGAGGCAAGGTGCATGTGGATGGTAATTTGGCATGGTTTCTTGTTTTTATGTCATCCCATTTAACTTGGGTTAACTGTAAAAAAGGAAACATGTCTATCAGGGTCGTTTTTAGATTTGCCATTAATGCTTTGAGGCTAAAGCACGGTGAATGAGCAGACTTAGGGATATGTCATGACAGAATTTAACGCTGAATCAGAGTTTCAGGACGGGCATATTTGCGGCCCACAATGTGGCCCTGACTGCGAACATGAAGACAGTCATGATCATGCAGGCCACAATCATGACCATGATCACAATATTGATGCAGTAGATTCTGCCTTTATTGCATATTCACCCGGTCCGGAACTTATCCCTGTGGATGTAGCGCTGGCTAACGGTAACAGCGATATTTTCGATATAGGCCTTGATCCCTCAAGCGGCCTGTCAGGACTTATCGGTTCGCAGCTTAACGACAAGCCGATATGGTCTGCGTTCCAAACCGGTGCCCACATTGCGCGAGCCGGCACGGATTGGCTGCGCGGGGGCGATATGGTCGTTACCTATAGCTTTTCTGACCTTGAAAATATCGGCGACGGATTTTTTGTCTTCACGCAAGAAAACCAAAGCTGGGCGGAATATGTCTTTGACCTCTACGCGGAAGCTTCGGGCCTGACATTTGTTGAAGTTGCGGCGGATGCGCCTGCTGATTTGACACTCAAATCGCGCGGCGGCACGAATGGCGGCGGCTATTGGAATGGCAGCGATGTTGTCGTCGGGGATGTTTCTTGGGAGCCTGAAACAAAGCCCGGTACATATGCGATGCGTCTGTTAATGCACGAAATCGGTCATGCGCTCGGCCTGTCGCATCCCGGGCCTTATAATGGCAACGGGTCGACCTATGCGGACGCAGATCATTATAACGACAGTCGCCAATACACTAATTTGTCCTATTGGAGCGAAGGGGAAACCGGGGCGAGCTTTGGGCATATGTCCACACTTGGCCTGCATGACTATGTGGCATTGCATATTGAATATGGCGCAAATTATGAAACCCGCGCCGGGGATGATGTTTACGGGTTTAATCAAACGACCGGTCTGGAATCCTATGACCTGACCTATGATACGGATATGGCATTTTCTATCTGGGACGGGGCAGGCATTGATACGCTCGATTTTTCGGGCTCGTCAGACGCCACGCATCTTGACTTACGTGAAGGCGCATTCAGTAGCGTAAACGGCCAAATTAATAATATTTCCGTGGCCTATAATGCGGTGATTGAAAACGGCGTAGGATCAGAATTTGATGATGTTTTGCGCGGCAATTCTGCAGATAATGTTCTGCGAGGCGGCGCCGGTAACGATATGATTCGCGGCGGGGACGAGGCGTTGCGCCCCGAGCAGGTTAACCCGCTTAACTTCACGGGCATTGCCATGAATATTGATCCGCTTACCCGTGATCAATATATCGGCACAGGTTTAACGGATGCTCTGTCCGGCAGCGAGTTTACTTTGTCATTCTCTATTCAACTCGCCCGCATTCCGTCAGATATTTCAGCGCTCGCTTCATATGCCGTATCCGGGTCTTCCAATGAGCTTTTGATTGAGGCTGATAATGGCGGCCTTGTGAGCATATATCTCAACGGGGTAGGGTTTGATACGCAGTTTTTGACCGGAGATTTAATCGACGGACAGCCCCACCATATTTCTTTGTCATGGAACAGCGTGACCGGTGCTTTGGCCTTTACGATTGATGATGTGACCCAAGAAACAATCCATCAGGCCGGCAGCCCGCTCGCCTCGGGCGGCATGCTCATCTTCGGTCAGGAGCAGGACAGCGTCGGCGGACGCTTTAACGATCGCCAAATTTTCAACGGCACGGTCGGCGATATTCAAATCAGCAATCAAGACGGCCTTGCCCATGACTGGCAAGTTGCGGACACTGATATCCTGACGATCACAGATTTGGCCGGCGATGCGGATATGAGCATATTTAATGGCGCGAGCGTCAATGACACGACGCCTGACGTGCCTGTCGTGACTGATAACGACACAATTTATGGCGGCCAAGGCGGCGACGGGATTTGGGGCGGCATCGGTAACGATATTCTCTACGGCGATGGCGAGCTTGATTACGGCGCTGATCCCGAAGTCTTTAATCTTGGTGTTGTGGACAGAGCCGCCGGCAACCGGTTCAGTCAAGACGATATTGCATTTTCTGCAACCGGCGATTTCACAGTCGAATTTCTGCTCGACCTTGAGCCGGATACGGGCGCGACTTATGCAATCAACTTACCCGGGTTTGCAATCTACAGGTGGATTGATGACAATGACGGCCGCTTGGCCTTACAATTTTGGGACGCGGAGGCGGGTGACGGTTGGAATTGGAGCGTAATCCCCCAAGGCTCATTGTCTGATGGTCCCGGCCGGTTTTCCGTCAGCTATAATGACGCAACCGGAGCTGTTGCAGTTTATGTGAATGGCAGTGAAGTTTGGTCACGAGATTATGCTCCCGGAAACTTAAATACGCGCGATAGCGGCGATGTTTCTTTCAATGCAACCGGTCTTGTCGGGGATATACGCATATTTGACGCCGCATTGGACGCGCAAACGATTGCGCAAAACGCTTTGGTTTCCATCGCGTCAGATACGGACAATCTGGTGCAATATTGGCAGGCCGATGAAGCCGGTGATTTTGTGCAGCAAGTGGCCGGCGGGGATGATTTGACCTCTGTCGGAGACCCCGACGCAGCGTCCGGCGCGCTTTGGTCGCGTACATTTGACGATACGCTCCACGGGGGCGCCGGTGATGACACGCTTATCGGAAGTTTTGGTGATGATACGCTTAATGGCGGCGATGGCGCTGACTATTTATTCGGCGGACAAGGCGCGGACGTTTTAATCGGCGGCGCGGGCCGTGATCGCGCCTATTACTCGGACGCGGCAACCGGGGTGACCGTCAATATTCTCGATAGCGCTCAAAATTTGGGCGAGGCTGCGGGTGATACATTCAGCAGTATTGAAGCTATTTACGGGTCAGTTCATGCGGATCGCCTGACCTCAGGAAATGACAATAACGACTTGGTCGGTAATGACGGTAATGACGTTTTAATCGGTGCCGGTGGTCGGGATCGTCTATTTGGCGGCGACGGTGATGATCGCTTGCTGGGGGGATCAGGCAATGATGATTTGTCGGGCGGCGCGGGCGCGGACACATTCGTAATTCAAGCGGGCGCGGGGGCTGACCGTATTTTTAATTTGGAAATTGGCCTTGATAAAATAGAATATCGTGATGGGCCGGGCTCTATGGTTGATCTGATAATAAGGCAAGTCGGCGCCAATACAGTCATCGATACCACTGTCGGGTCATTAAGATTGATGGGTGTGACGGCCGGCGATCTGAGCGCGGCAGATTTTATATTCCTGAATCCGTCGGATGCGCCAACAGGCCTGACCGTAACCACTGATTTGGATGATGGTAAGAATGTCTTTACCGGCGACGCCAATGATGACGTTGTAAGCGGTATGGCCGGCAATGACACGCTGCGCGGCGGCGTGGGAGATGATACGCTGATTGGCGGTGAGGGTAATGATACGCTGCGCGGCGGTTTGGGTGCGGATATACTTGATGGCGGGGACGGGATTGATCGCGTTGATTACAGCACGGCCGGCACAGGCGTGACAATTAATGCTATCAATTCGGCCCTCAATACGGGCGAAGCTGCCGGAGACACATATATAAATATTGAGAATTTCCAAGGCTCTAACGGTAATGACAGCATCACCTCAGGCAGTGACGGCAATATTCTCATCGGGCTCAACGGACAGGACACGCTTATCGGAGCCGGCGGTGATGACACCCTGTTTGGCGGCAATGATGATGACCGTCTGCTTGGCGGAACCGGAGACGATGTTTTGCACGGGCAACAAGGCGAAGATGTCTATGTTATACAAGCTAACGCCGGCAATGACGATATTTACGGGTTTGAGGATGGGCTTGATTTAATCGAATATAATGGCACAGCGGCAAACTTTGCAGATCTGACCATTACCCAAGACGAATCCAATGTTACGATTGTGTGGGCCGGCGATATTTCCGAAATTCTGACCGTGCATGACGCGCTTGCTGCCGACTTCACTGCGGATGACTTTATATTCCTGAACCCTGCCATGTCGGGCCAAGCTCTGTCATCCAAAGCGCTCGGGAATGCCTTGCAGGCGAGCCCGGCCGCCGACGATATGGATGAATTTAACAGCGGCTATGATGTAGACGCCGGGGTTTCTGATAGCGCAGATTTCCTGATCTAATAACCGCGCTGCCGCTGTTGGCGGCGCGGCTGCTCTTCGCGGCGGGCTTCTTTGCGCACGATTTGCGGAGCTGCCATGAATACAAGCTCAGCGCGGGATAACCTGCCATCTCCGTTTTCATCCAGCGCGTCAAATGACCGGGTCAAACGTGAGGTGAACTCTTCTTGGGAAACCTGATTGTCCAAATTACTGTCAAAAGAGAGGCGGGACGGATAAGCATCGCGCGCGCCCAAGGTCGCCAAGGCCCAATCTTCCATTTTAAACGCGCCGATTTTTCCGCTGATAGAGGGTTTTAGCATGCGCCATTCACGGGCGATTCCGGCTTGTAATTCCGCGCGTGAGACAATTTTGTCGCCGGAGCTGTCTATGCCTGCAAAGAAAAGGGCTATGGGCCGGGCGCGCACTTGTCCGCGTATCTCGGCAGGGCCGTCTTGGCGCTCAATTTCCAAATCTTCCGTCGGTGCGCCCAATTGTGCAAAAGCAAATGGCGTAGCGCTCAGCATAAATGCAGCGGCGGCGAGTTTGGTAAAAATGCCCATGTAAAATCTCTTTCAATAAATCTGCAAGGTGATTAGCACAGCTTTCAGCTCGCGCCTGTTAAATTTGCACAAGGTTTACCATATGTTTTATGAACGGGGGCCATGCACAAAAAAGCCTGCCCTGAATATTGTCAGAGCAGGCCTCAATTTAATCAGGGCAGAATCTACAAATCGCCTAATTTACCGGCGTGCATAGCGATCAAATAATAAAATGTTACGCGCTGTTTGTTATAGTCAGCCTTCATTTGTTCGCACACATCATTGACCAAAGTTGCATTGTCACCGGACAGACCGAGTTTTTTTTCGCACCATGAACTGACCACGCGGTCTTTCTCTTTCTGATCGGAACATGCGACAAGGGATGCGTCTTTGTTAAGCAGCGCAACGCCCAGATGGTTCACAATCTTTTGCACCACAGCTTCGGGCGCGCCGGAGTCATAGCGTTTCACGTCTTCAATATAGTCAGCAGCTTTTGCCATTTTCAGTCTCCGCATTTGAATAATTGCCTGACCTTATGAAAGAGCCTTTGCCCTGACAAGGCGGATATATTTAAAATATTATCCGTGCTAAGTTACTTTCATGACAAAACGCATTCAATATTGGCTGGAAAAGCTTGTCGCATTTGATACCCGCAATGGCATTGGTAACGAAGTCCCTTGCGCGCAGTTTTTACAGGCGGCGCTTGCGGCTCATAATCCCGATACCCTGATTTTGGAAACTGCGCCGCGAAGCCGCGATCGCTCTGACGGAGCTTATGTTCTGGCCGTATGGGGCGAGCCAAAAGTTTTGCTCAATGTCCATTTGGATACTGTCCCAAGCGGGCAGGGGTGGACGGCCGATCCGCATGTACTGCGCGCGGACGGTGACAAACTTATCGGTCTTGGCGCGTCAGACATTAAAGGCGCTATGGCATGTATTTTGGCGGCGCTTGAGACCGGCAAGGCCAAGAATGTCGCTGTGCTGTTTTCCGGTGATGAAGAAGCCGGAAGCGAAATCATGGAGATTATAATTGCGCGCGGACATATGTCATCTGCGCCGCGCGCCATTGTTTGCGAGCCGACCGGATGCCGTGTCGGGCAAAGGCACAGAGGGTTTATGGCCTATATGGCGCAGTTCAGCGGCCCGGGCGGGCATAGCTCGCTCTCCGATAAAGTCGCCGCGCCTGTGCTTGAGGCTGCGCGACTGGGCGCGGCCTTGGGTGATTACGGCGCAGCGCATATAGATGCCGGCAGCGGAAGCTATAGCGGTCTATGTGTCAATGTCGGTATGATTGACAGTGATGGCGCGCATAATGTCATCCCGACCCGCGCAGAGCTTCGCGTTTCATTGCGGCCCCCGCCCGGCGATGATGTGGCCGCGCGCGAAGTCGATTTGGCTGCTATATTTGAGGCGTCGCCGATAAGTGAACTCTCGTCTATGGCCGTGCAACCGCCCTTGCAGACCCGCGACCTGTCCGGGTTTGCGCCATATTTCGCCGGCGATGAAGCCCGTCCGATTGACCTGCCATATTGGACCGAGGCGGCAATGCTCTCTGCGGCCGGGGTTGATTGCGTGGTTTACGGTCCGGGGGATGTAGAGCAAGCCCACCGCCCCAATGAGTTTGTGACTAAAACACAGCTCCTTGCTGCGGCGAAGGTTTATGCCCGCGCTCTGTTTGAGGGTTAAAAAAACTTGACAAAACAGCCGTTCAATTCAAAGGTTTGCATCGGAGTCGGGGCTCAAAAGCAAGGCGCATTATGAGCGTGAGAGATACAGTCTTAAAAAGCCTCGCGGCCATTGGCGCGCAGGAAGAGGCGGTGTTTTACGCCAATCTTTTCCAATCCCAAGACCCTGAGCGATTTGCCCTGATTGTGCTGGACCCGCGCTGCCTCAAAAACCCGCTGCTCGAAGCCTTAATCAGTGATCTGCGTATTCTGTCCGATTTGGAACTGACGCCGGTTTTGGTTGTCGGCGCTTTGGATGATGATCGCACCAGTGTGCGGTTCCAATCCCAACGTCTATACAAAGAACTTGATCATGCCGGCGTACGGGCCGGCAAATTGAACTGCGCTTCCTATGGCTTGATTAATGATGTGAAATCCCAAGCGGCCAGGGGCGGAATTGTTGTTTTGGAAATGACAGAGACCCGCGGTGAAAAGGTCGGCTTGCCCGAACTTGTGACTAAGCTGCACCCGAGTAAAGTTATCTTCCTGCAGCCTTCCGGCGGATTGCGGCGCGGCGGCAAACGCTTGCCGATTATCAAGTTGAACGCGCAGGGCGCGGATGAAGAGATTGATGCTATGACGCCCGGCCAAGCCCGGTTTATGCAAATGGCCGGCGATCTTTTGATGATGCCGGATAATACGGCGACATATATTATCGCTTCGCCGCTCAATTTGTTGCAGGAATTGTTCACGGTCAAAGGGTCCGGCACAATGATGCGCCGCGCGGCCAAAGTGTTTCACATGAGTCAATACAGCGACATGAATTTGAAACAGACCCGAAGCTCCATTGAAGAGGCGTTCGGCAAAAGTTTAGTCCCCGATTATTTCGAGCAGTCCATGTCTCATGCCTTTATAGAGCAGAGCTATCGCGGCGGCGCTATTGTGACGTCTTTGGCGGGGCTGCCATATTTGTCAAAATTCTGGGTGGTGCAATTGGCCCAAGGCGAGGGTATCGGGCGCGATATTTGGGACGCGCTCATAGAGGCTGTGCCTGCTTTCTTCTGGCGCTCGCGTATGGGGAATCCATTTAATGATTATTATATGCGGGTTTGTCACGGCATGCAGATATCAGGGGAATGGCGTGTATTTTGGCGGGGCCTCGGCGCGCCTGAAATTCCGGGCGCAATCATAGCGGCGGCGAGCGCGCCCCATGATTTTGATTACTGAGCCGGTTGGCAGATGGCCGCATAAGCCTTACCTATGACGCAATTAGAATCATAAAGGCGTGACATGAAAATCTCCAAAGACTTTGACGGCGGAAATATAGAGGTGCTTGACGCCTCCGATCCCGAAAATATTCGCTTAAATATTGAGCCGGATAATAAGTCGGATTTTTATCAGTGGTTTTATTATCGCGTCGACGATGCGAGCGGCAAAGCTCTTAATATGCATCTGGAAAACGCCGGCGGTGCGGCCTTTACCGGCGGGTGGGATGATTATCGCGCCTGTGCCTCCTATGACAATGAAACATGGTTTCGCGTCAAAACAGTTTATGATGACGGAACGCTGACGATTTCGCACACCCCGTCTCATGACACGGTTTACTACGCATATTTTGCGCCATATCCGATGTCGCTCCACCGTGATTTGATTGATGTCTATGGCAGTATGGACGGGATAGAGCATGAAGTTTTGGGCAAGACGCTCGACGGACAGGATTTGGACCTGCTGTATATTCCCGGCGGCGAGAAAATCATTTGGGTCGATGCGCGTCAACATCCCGGCGAAACCATGGCGCAGTGGTGGATGGAGGGTTTTCTTGAGCGCCTGACAGACGTTGAGAATAAAAAATCCATAGCTCTTCGTGAAAAAGCGAGCTTTTATATCGTGCCGAATATGAACCCGGATGGCAGCGTGCGCGGAAATTTACGCACCAATGCCGCGGGCGCGAATTTGAATCGCGAATGGGGCGTGGCCACCATGGAGCGCAGCCCCGAAGTTGCGCTTGTGATGGCCAAGATGAAGCAGACCGGAGTTGATTTGTCCCTTGATGTTCACGGCGATGAGGCTTTGCCGTATAATTTCATTGCAGGCGCCGAAGGCGTGCCGGCATTTGAGGCCAAAGATCAGGCAAAGCTTGATAAGTTTAAGGCCGCTTATGTGCAGGCGACGCCGGCATTTCAAACGAAATATGGCTATCCCGTCACCGCGCCGGGCAAGGCCAATTTGACCTATGCAACCACATGGACGGCGCATACATTCGGCTGCCTTGCCATGACGCTCGAAATGCCGTTTAAGGACGATGCCAATCATCCCGATGAGATGACAGGATGGTCACCGGAGCGCGCGGCGCAGCTTGGTTATGACGTCATCCCGGCCATGCTCGCAGTCGTCGACGATCTATAGCGCAAACAGGATAGGTAATCCCATGCAACAATATCTCGACCTTCTGGCCCACGTTATGGAAAACGGCGTTGACCGCATGGACCGCACCGGAACCGGAACGCGCGGCGTGTTCGGTTATCAAATGCGTTTTGATCTGGCTGACGGTTTTCCTATGGTCACCACGAAAAAGCTGCATAAGAAATCTATCGTGCATGAACTGATCTGGTTTTTGGCGGGTGACACAAATATCAAATATTTACAGGATAATGGCGTTCGTATCTGGGATGAGTGGGCGGACGATTCCGGTGATTTGGGCCCCGTATACGGCAAGCAATGGCGCAGATGGGAAGGCCCGGATGGCCATGTGATTGATCAGGTCGGCAAAGTTGTCGAGGCGATTAAAGCCAATCCATATTCACGCCGCCACATTGTTACCGCATGGAACCCGTCAGAGGTTGACGATATGGCTCTGCCGCCGTGTCATTGCCTTTTCCAATTTCACGTTGCCCCCGGAAAAAACGGAAAAGACCGGCTGTCCTGCCAACTGTATCAACGCAGCGCCGATATTTTCCTCGGCGTCCCGTTTAATATCGCCAGCTATGCCCTTTTGGTACACATGATGGCGCAGGCTTGCGACCTTGAGCCCGGGGACTTTGTCCATACATTCGGCGACGCGCATGTCTACTCGAACCATTTTGAGCAGGTTAAACTACAATTGACCCGCGCACCAAAGCCGCTCCCCAAATTGGTCTTAAACCCTGATGTGAAAGATGTGTTCGCGTTTCGATATGAGGATGTGAGTATTAAGGGGTACACGGCCCATCCGCATATTAAGGGTAAGGTTGCGGTTTAGAAACATCCTCCATTTCTACCGGAACGGCGGGCCTATCGCCTTCTCCTTTGAAGAGAAGGACGCAATATAGTGTTTAGGGGTGTATGCACGCTCCCGCCCCACCCAACTCTATCCACAACATATATTCACCCCGCCGCGCCGTTAACCTTTACACCGCGTCATCCACCCGCATACTGCGCGCAAACAACATGCCCTTGCGTTTAGAACAAATATAGAACATAAAGCGGGCAAACAATTTGAGGTAAGATTATGGCGGGTTCAATTAATAAAGTCATTTTGATCGGCAATGTCGGTAATGATCCGGAGGTACGCAGCTTTAACAATGGCGGGAAAGTGTGTAATTTTTCTGTCGCAACGTCCGAAAGCTGGAAAGATAAGCAATCAGGCGAGAAGCGCGAGAAGACAGAATGGCATCGCGTGGCCATTTTCAATGAAGGCCTTGTCGGCATTGTTGAGCGTTATGTCAAAAAAGGCTCCAAACTTTACATTGAAGGCAAATTGCAAACCCGCAAATGGCAAAACCGTGACGGCGTTGACCAATATACAACTGAGGTCGTGCTTCAGGGATATGACGGCAACCTGACCCTTCTCGACAGCCGCAATTCCGGCGGTGGCGGCGGGAACATGGGCGGCGGCGGTTATGGCGGCGGCAATATGGACCAGGATCGCGGCGGCTATGGCGGTCAGGGCGGGGGCTCCAATCAAGGTGGTGGCTCACGCAGCGCCTCGGCCATGGAAGGCCCGAAACAAGACTTTGATTTGGATGATGATATTCCATTCTAGGCCAAGGCCCGATTTAAACGAATGAAAAGGGCGCATTAATCTGCGTCCTTTTTGCTATCGCGCTCTGCTATATTAGTCCGAATCACAGGCGAGACATATGACCAAGACCCCCATAGACGAAAGCAACCCCATTGGCGGACGCATTATCGAAGAGAGCATTGATGATGCCCTGTCATCGCGATATTTGGCCTATGCGTTATCGACAATTACGCAGCGCGCTCTGCCGGATGTGCGCGATGGTTTAAAACCCGTTCATCGCCGGCTTTTATACGCTATGCGCGAACTCAAACTGAACCCGGAGACGGCGCATAAGAAATGCGCGCGGATTGTCGGTGAAGTCATGGGCCGGTTCCATCCCCATGGCGACGCGTCGATTTATGAGGCTTTGGTACGTCTGTCACAAAGTTTTGCCTCGCGTTATCCGCTCGTCGACGGGCAGGGCAATTTCGGTAATATTGATGGCGATAGCGCGGCGGCCATGCGCTATACTGAGGCGCGTATGACGCAGGCCGGGAAGTCATTGCTTGAAGGCATTGACGAGGACGCGGTCGATTTCAAACCGACTTATAATGAAGAAGATGATGAGCCGGAAGTGTTGCCGGCCCGGTTTCCGAACTTGCTCGCGAACGGCTCTACCGGGATTGCCGTGGGCATGGCAACATCTGTGCCGCCCCATAACGCCGCCGAGCTTTGCAATGCGGCCCTGCACCTGATTGGCGCGCCGGGGGCGAGTATTAAAACCCTGATGAACCATGTTCAGGGCCCGGATTATCCGACCGGCGGGATTTGCATCGAAGACAAAGACGCGATGATTGAGGCTTATGCCACGGGTAAAGGCGGCTTTAGAACCCGCGCGCGCTGGAACGTAGAGCAGCTTGATCGCGGCATGTATCAAATCATCGTTACGGAGATTCCCTATCAGGTACAAAAATCCCGCCTGATTGAAAAATTAGCGGAGATTATTGAGACGAAAAAAGCCCCTTGGCTGGCCGATATACGAGATGAGAGCGCGGAAGATATCCGCATTGTCCTTGAGCCGAAATCCAAAAATATCGACGCAGACTTGCTGATGGAGAGCCTGTTTAAAATCTCTGATTTAGAGAGCCGGTTTTCCATGAATTTGAATGTGCTCGATGCCACCGGCACGCCGCGCGTGATGAATTTACGCGAATGTTTGCAGGCGTTTTTGGATCATCGCCGCGTTGTGTTGCAGCGCCGCTCTGCGCAAAGATTGGGCAAAATTGATGCCCGTATGGAAATCCTCGACGGGCTTTTGATTGCCTATCTGAATATCGACGAAGTTATTCGCATTGTTCGGTTTGAGGATCACCCTAAAGAAGAATTGATAAAAGCGTTCAGCCTGACCGAACGCCAAGCCTACGCCATATTGAACATGCGTTTGCGGGCCTTAAATAAGCTTCAGGAAGTTGAAATCCAAGGCGAGCACGATTTACTCGCAGCGGAAAAAGCAGAACTTGAAGCCTTGCTCGGCTCCGATGATTTGCAATGGAAAGTGATAACGGAGCAAGTACGCGAAGCACGCGATCTTTACGGCCCGAAAACGGAGCTTGGCAAACGCCGCACGACCTTTATGGAGGCGCCGGATATTGAAATCGATTTGGCGACAGCCTTTATTACAAAAGAACCGATTACGGTTGTCCTGTCGAAAAAAGGCTGGATACGCGCTCTGAAAGGCCGCGTCGATGATGTGGATTCCATCAAATATAAAGACGGCGATGAGGCCGAATTTATTATTCCGTGTGAGACGACGGACAAGCTGATTATGTTTGCCAGCAACGGTAAATTCTACACGCTTGCGGCGGATAAGCTCCCGGGCGGACGCGGGAATGGAGAACCTTTGCGCCTGATGGTTGATTTGGAAAATGACCATTTGCCAATCGGACTTTTCGTGCATGACCCGAAACGCGAACTCATCATTGCCAGCAGCGCCGGCTATGGTTTTCGCGTGGTGGAGGCGGACGTTGTTGCGTCCACGCGCGGCGGTAAGCAGACACTGAATGTGAAAGGCGATGTTGAGGCTGTGCGCTGTATTGCGTCGAGCGGCGATCACATTGCGACCATCGGTAATAATCGTAAAATTCTGGTCTTTGCAGCAGATGAATTGCCGGTGATGACGCGCGGCAAAGGCGTGAAGCTACAAAACTATAAAGATGGCGGGCTTGCTGATATTATCACCTTTAACAAAGAAGATGGTTTGTCTTATATTGACAGTGCAGGGCGGCGTAATTCCGTTCCCGATTGGGATGTGCATTTGGGCAAACGCGCGGGCGCCGGCCGTATGGCGCCGCGCGGGTTCTCACGCACAAATGCATTTTCACCGGATAAAAGATTAGAGCCATAATGAGTCGTCTTTGGACATATGCGGCTTTGGTTGCCGCGCTTATGTTGATGTTTTTTTCAGGCATGCACGCTGAAACGTGGCGGCATTCTCAAGAGTCATATGCGGACCGCGGGGACGATGCAGATTTAAACAAAGATGTCGCCGACACATTGACGCGCCAAGTCGATGCGTGGAACGCCGGCGATATTGATGCTTTTATGGCCGGTTATATCGACAGTGAAAATTTGCGTTTTGCCTCGGCGGGCAAAGTCAAACGGGGGTGGCAAACGACTCGCGACGGTTATTTTTCCCGCTATCCGGACCGTGCCGCTATGGGTAAATTGGCGTTCACGGAACTGGAATTTACATCTATGTCAAAACAAGATGTGATGGTCTTTGGTAAATGGAGGCTGAGCCGCACGAATGATTCCCCCGGCGGCCTGTTCACTCTACATATGCGTAAAATTGATGGCGGGTGGAAAATCCTATCGGATCATACCTCAAGCGAGTAGGGGCGCCCAAACGGTTTGAGCGGCACTTTCAGTGTGATCAGGGGGCCTGTAAGCCGGGTTCTGTTTCGTGATTTGCACCACAACGACGATCATTCCTCTGCGATCTGCCTTACGACAGACCTGACGCGACCGACCCGGACGACGAGGATAAAGCGCCTCATATGTCGTCCCTATTTGGTCTTGCTCCGGATGGGGTTTACCTTGCCCGCGCGGTTACCGTTGCGGCGGTGCGCTCTTACCGCACCCTTTCACCCTTACTTCGTTTCAATCATGAGATTGGGACAAAGCGGTTTACTTTCTGTGGCACTTTCCCTCGGATTGCTCCGGCCGGTCATTATCCGGCATCCTGCTTTGTTGGAGCCCGGACTTTCCTCGAAATCAGGTTTACGTGTAAACCCGAATCCGCGACCGTCCGGCCCCCTGATCATTTCGGGTTAAAGCCCGGCGTGGGTTGGGGGTCAAGCTTGCATTTGGCAACCCTTGTGTGCACTCAGATGTCTCTCAACCGGTATTGCAGAATAAATAGCAGTAAATGCGCAATTTTATGCATATGTCCCCTTTACCCGGCCGTTTAACTTGCTATGTGCACGCATGGCAATCGCAGCTTCATGAGTATGTGATTGCACAGGGCGCGTGATCTTGATGAAGTTGCCCCACATCGCTCATTAGGTCGCGCGTCCGCCTTTAATCATATATTCGCCTTATTGCTGTATCAGCTGTCCCAATTGACGGTTTGGGTATGGCTATGAACATTAAGAAGACAAAAGACAGGTCCTCTGTGCAGGTAAAACCGGCACCTGAATATTTCGGCGCGCTTGATGGATTTCGCGGAGTATTGGCCCTGATAATCGCCGTTTATCACACGATATGGCTCTCTACGATTAACAGCACTGCGTTTTTAGATAATGGGCAGGTTTTGGTTGACTTATTTTTTGTGTTCTCCGGGTTTTTGATGTTCCTGCTGTATCGCGGAAAGCTGCGGACCGGTCGTCAAGCCATTGATTTTATTAAGCGACGGTTCGCGCGCATTTACCCGCTTCATTTTTTCATGTTGATGGTTTTTGTCGCGTTTCAGGCTTTTCGCGTTTTGGCACATAAAATCGGGCTTGCGGATTTAGAGGCGGGCGAAGTTCTGCCTTTTCAACCGGGCGCACCCGAAACACTGGCGAGTTTTATCGGCAATTTGACGCTGACGCAGTCCATGGGCCTGTTTGACAGCCTGACATATAATCAGCCTGCCTGGACGGTCAGCGTGGAGTTTTATACGTATTTTGTGTTTTTAGGCATGATGGCATTTTTCCCGCCGCGCACCCGTCTGCATTTTGCAATTATTGCCGTCTTGATTGCGTTGCTCTATTTTCGCCTGTCACAAATAAAGCCGAATATGGATTTCACTTATGATTACGGCTTTTGGCGCTGTCTGGCCGGGTTTTATTGCGGCGTATTAGCGGCTCAGTTTTATCGTACGATGAAGCCCCGGGTAGAGGCCATTAAATCCGAAGCCGTTTTTCATGGCCTTGAAGTTATCACCCTGACGGTTCTGGCCGGATTTATCTTTGGGTTTACAGGCAGTTTGCAGTTTCTGTTTGGTCCGGTTGGAATATTGTTTGTTCTGACATTTGCAATCGGGCGCGGCTTTGTATCAAAGTTTATGTCGACCAAAGTTATGTTGTATTTGGGCAAAATTTCGTACTCAATTTATCTCGTTCACGTTCTGATTTCGGCCATATTTAATGTCATTGCCGGGCGAATTTTGCCTGGCCTGATCGGTCCGGAATGGAATGCGTCAGGTGTTGGCGGCGATCTTTTGCTTATTCCCTATCTGGGCACGGTCATATTTATCTCGCACTTTACCTACAAATACATTGAGCGGCCCGGACAGAAAGCGATATTGAGCTATCGCGGCGGGGACCGGCTGCGGGCGATTGTCGGCAAAGAGCCTATCTCTGCGCCCTAAAACGGCGGGCAACTTTTGCAGCGGCTTTATGAGGCGGGGCATCAGCACTATTGAGCCATATGGCCGGATAATTCGGGGCGTTTAAATCAGGCCTTTTTGACAAACTCAGTTTTAAGCTTCATCGCGCCAATGCCGTCAATTTTGCAATCAATATCGTGGTCTTCGTCAATGAGGCGATTAATGCGCACTTTTGTGCCGACCTTGGCCACCTTGGATGTGCCTTTGACCTTGAGGTCTTTGATGATGGTAACGTAGTCACCGTCCTGCAGAATATTCCCGTTCACATCTTTGTAAATCCGTTCATTGGTAAATTCGGGATTGACGCTCCATTCATGGGCGCATTCCGGACAGACAAGCAGCGCGCCGTCTTCATATGTGTATTCACAATCGCATTTCGGGCAGGGCGGTGTTTCACTCATCTTGTTTCCATCTTTCGTTTAATTATCCACCATATCACAATCGCGCCGAGCATTTTGCCCGCAATACTCCCGGTGATATTCGGCAGGGTCAATTGGTCCGGTCGTATCATTTGCGCGCCGTATAAAAACAGGGTCGTATCGAGCGGGGCAGCTATGGCCGAAGACAGCAAGACGCGGGTGGAAAGCTTGTACTTCGTGAATGTGAACAGTGCCCAATCGACGAGTTCCGCAATGGCAAATGCGCCGCCGCTGGCCAGCGCCAATTCAGGGCCGGCGGCAAAAGCTGTCAGAATAAGCGCGATAGCCATAGCCACCAAAACCCAATGACCGATCTCGCGCTGTGCAAAATCGCGCACGACCAAAACGAGGCCTGTGACAATCGTGACGGGATTAAACGCCCAGCCGGGCATCACTTCCCACATCGGAGCCCATGTAAAGCTCCAATTGATAAAGGGAATCAGCAAAACATAGACTATTGTATATTTAATCCACCGGGTTTTCTTGGAAGGGCGCTCGGGCGCAGGCTTATTGGCAGAGGTGGACATAATGTCTCTATACCCCCGGCTCTGTGCCGTGTAACCCATAACTATGAGTTCGAATCCTGTTTTATCCCTAATCGTTGCAAAATCGCGCAATGGCGTCATTGGCGTTGACGGTGATTTGCCGTGGCGTCTGTCATCTGATTTAAAGCTGTTCAAACGTGTTACCCTTGGAAAGCCCTGCCTTATGGGGCGGGTTACGTGGGAAAGCCTGCCGTTTCCTTTGCCGGGTCGGCCGAATTTAGTGCTCACCCGTAATGACGATTACCGGACTAAATCTGCTGAGGTTTTCACGAATTTACATGACATGGTCGGCCGCGGATATGAATTGGCCGGTGCTATGGGGACTGATGAGATTATGATTATCGGCGGCGCGCAAATCTATGCCCGCCTGATGCCGTATATTGACCGTATGTATATTACCGAAGTTGACGAGATGATTGAAGGCGACGCGCATTTTGCGGCTATATCCGTCAAGGATTGGCGCATTGCAGATCAAATCGACTACCCTAAAGGCCCGGGTGATGATTATGGCTTTACTGCGAAAACATATGAACGCGTGCGATAGCTTTGCATTTGCCCTTGATAAAGGCGGGAAACTGCCCAAATATTAATTAAATAACGACCGGAGAGACTATGTCTGATGACAATGGAACGCCCAAAAAAGGCGGCTTTAGATTAAACGCCCAGTCCCCATGGGGGTCAGGGGGCGGTAATGGCAATGGCAATGGCTCAGGCGGCAATGGCGGCGGTAAAAACCCGTGGGGCCAAGGCCGGCCACCCCAGCGCCCTAATCGTCCCAATCGGCCGCAAGGCGGACAAAATCCTGATTTAGATAATGTCATTCGCGGATTTAAAGAAAAATTTGGCGGCGGCGGTACAGGAGGTTCTGGCGGCGGAACGCCGGGCAAAGGCTTGCCGCTTCCGTTGATTATTGTCGGTGCGGGTCTTTTGTTTTTGGCGTCTACATGTATCTACATTGTTGATGCGCAAGAAGAGAGTGTTGTTCTGCGTTTTGGCGAATATACGCGGACGACGGGTCCGGGTTTCAATTTAAAACTCCCGACGCCAATTGAGACAAAGGTCACGCGCAAGACCCGCGAAGTTCAGAAGATAACTATTGGCGTCAACACCAGTTCAAGCCTGATGCTGACCGGTGATGAAAACATTGTTGATATTGAATTTACGGTTCTGTGGCGAATTTCCAGCCTTGAGAATTACCTGTTTGAAGTTGACGAACCTGCGCTGGCTGTAACCGCCGTGGCCAAATCGGCTATGCGCGAAATTGTCGGTAAAAACGATTTGGAGAATATCATTACAACGGATCGTTTGAAAATCACGACCGACGTGCGCGATTTGATACAAGAGACGCTTGACGAGTACAAAGCGGGTATTGATGTTATTGAAGTCCAGCTTCAAAAAGCCGATGCGCCGTCTGCAGGCGGCGTTGTTGATGCGTTCCGTGATGTTGTGAACGCAGGCCAAGACGCGGAAACTGTGGTCAATGAAGCGACCGCTTATCAGAACGATGTTGTTCCGAAAGCGCGAGGTGAAGCGGCTCAGATTATTCAGGAGGCTGAAGCTTATAAAGGCCGCGTGACTGCTGAAGCCAAGGGTGAAGCCGAGCGTTTTCGCCTGATTTATAAAGAATATAAAGCCGCACCTCGCGTGACTCGCGAGCGTATGTATCTTGAAACACTTGAAGATGTTTACAGAGATGCAGATAAGATTATTTTGGATGAAGGCGCAGGCGGCGGCGTCGTGCCATATCTGTCTTTGAACGAATTGACCGGTAAGAAGGGCGCGAAATAATGAAAAAGTTTCCTACAGTCGCAATGGTCGGCATAGCCGGCATTATTATCATCGCAATCCTGTTTTCTATGTATACGGTGAAACAGTGGGAGCAGGCACTTATCCTTCAATTTGGTAAAGCTGTGCGCGTTGAAAATGCATGGGGCGAAGAGGCCGATGCCGGGTTGAAATATCGTATTCCGATTATGGAATCCGTTGTTATTCTGGACCGCCGTAACCTAGAAATCGATTTGGATCCTGTCGAGCTTTTAGCCTCTGATCAGGAGCGCCTCGTGGTCGACGCCTTTGTGCGTTACCGTATTGTCGATCCCGTGCAGTTCTATGAGGCTGTCCGAAATGAGCAAGGTGCGCAGATTCAACTTCAATCCATTATGGATTCGACCTTGCGCGATGTGCTCGGCCGGGTTGATACAACGGAAATCATTTCCGGAAGCCGTGCACAGTTAATGGAAGAAATTCAGCAAATCACCAACGCCTTTGCGACGCAAAAACGCTTGGGTATCGAAGTGATTGATGTGCGCATTGTGCGGGCTGATTTTCCTAAACAGAACGAAGAACGCATCTTTAAACGTATGGTTACCCAGCGTCAGCAAGAAGCGTCCCGCATCCGTGCGGGCGGAGAAGAACGGGCACGCGAAATTCGCGCGACTGCGGATAAAACGGCTACCGTGACCCGCGCGCAAGCTCAGGAAAAAGCTGAGATTATTCGCGGTGAAGGCGATGGAGAGCGGAATGCGACCTATGCGGCCGCCTATAATCTGGACCCTGAGTTCTTCTCATTTTACCGCTCTATGGAAGCCTACAAGAACGGTATCGGTAAAAAGTCGACTTATATTATGTCCCCGGACAGTGATTTCTTATCCTATCTGGACGACAAACGCGGCGGTTCCGCAAGGTAACTTGCCCAAGCTTCCTTAAATAAGTGTAAGGCCTGCGCAATATCCTTGCGCAGGTCTTTTTCTTTGGGCAATTTAAACACCTGTATTACGGAGATTTTTATGCGCCTTCGCGCCCTGATAGCAATTTCAATCCTGGCCATTAGCGCGCCTGTAATGGCGCAAACATCCGGTCCCGGTATAGACCGTCCCGTCAGTTTTAAAGATTTGGCAGAGCGGCTGTCACCCGCTGTGGTCAATATCTCTACATCGCAAAACATTGAAGCCAATGTGGAAATTCCTGAATTTCCCAAGGGCAGCCCACTTGAGCGGTTTAATGATTTTTTCGGTAATGGGGACGGGCGCGTCGCATCCTCTTTGGGCTCAGGATTTGTGATTGATGCAGAGGGTCATATCGCCACGAATAACCATGTCATTGAAGGCGCAGATATTATTGAGGTGACCTTTCCCAATGGGGACAGCTATGTAGCAGAGTTGCTTGGCCGCGACCCGCAGACGGATGTTGCACTTTTGAAAATCGACACCGGCAAAGATATTCCCTTTGTCAATTGGGCGGACAGCGATACTGCCGAAGTCGGCGAATGGGTTATGGCTATCGGTAACCCGTTCGGATATTCGGGCACGGTTACGGCCGGTATTGTGTCTGCGCGTAATCGCAATATTGATCATGGCCGATATGATGATTTTATTCAAAGTGATGTGGCGATTAACAAAGGTAATTCCGGCGGGCCGCTATTTGATATGAACGGCGATGTTGTCGGTATGAATACGGCCATTTTGTCCCCGACCGGCGGCAGTGTCGGTATCAGCTTTACAACGCCGTCCAATATTGTGAAATCCGTGGTCGAGCAGCTCTCTGAATATGGCGAGACGCGACGTGGCTATCTGGGCGTGAATGTGCAAACCGTTACAAAGGATAATGCTAAAAGCTACAAACTTTCAGAGCCTTATGGCGCAATCCTGACAAATATAACTAAAGACGGTCCCGCCGATAAAGCGGGCCTGAAACGCGGGGATTTGATAACGTCATATAATGGCAAACGGCTCGAAAAAGCATCTGACCTGTCCTTGCTTGTCGCAAATACTGAAATCGGCGCATCAGTTGATGTCAAATATATCCGCCGCCGCAAGGAAAAAACGGCCACCTTATCGGTCGAACGCCTTGTTGAGAAATCAACCAAATCGAGTAAAGCCAAAGGCGAGGCGCAACAGAGTGCGGCGCTTGGCATATCTGTTGAAGATATTACCGACAGCGTGCGCCGCAAATATCGCATTCGCGGTGACGCCAAAGGTGTGCGCGTTATGGGGATTGATCGGGGCAGCAACGCTTCCGGTAAATTACGCATCGGAGATGTAATCGAGCAGGTTGAACTCGAAGACGTGGAAGACGTCGAAGATTTCACCAAAAAAGCCGAAGCCGCCAAAGAAGAGGGCGGACCGGTCATGCTTTTGATTAATCGCGGCGGGGCTTATTTGTTTTACTCCATCGCCGATGGAAGTTAGCTCAAATCGTTTGTCACGATTTTATGTTGCAAACTGCTCGCGTAATATTTTTTCGTCCAATTCCTGGCCTTCATCAAAAAGAAGCGTCAGATTTATGTCGTCGGCGACAGCCACTTTAACATGGGTTACATTGCGCACTTCTTTGTCATCTGCCGTGGCAGAGATTGGGCGTTTGCCGGGATCTATGACTTCAAACTCCACTTTGGCCGTGCGCTTTATCAGCGCTCCGCGCCAACGCCTCGGGCGAAACGCGCTGATGGGTGTCAGGGCCAGTATATCTGCGCCAAGGGGCAGAACGGGACCGTGAGCGGATAAATTATAGGCCGTAGAACCTGCCGGCGTCGCGACCATTATGCCATCGGCAATCAGGCGCTCAAGCCGCACGCGGCCATCGATGTTGATTTGAATGTGAGCGGTTTGCCGTGTCTGGCGCAGCAGGGCGACCTCATTCATAGCTAAAAATTCAAACGTCCCGCCGGGCGCTTCGGCGGTCATACGCAAAGGATTGATAATGGCGGGCTGAGCGTTATTTAATCGCTCAAGCAGATTATCCTCATTATAGCTGTTCATCAAAAAACCGATTGTGCCCCGGTTCATGCCGTATATCGGCAGTCCGCGCTGCACCAGTGCCATGTGCCGATGCAGCGTTCCGAGTAAAAATCCGTCACCGCCTAAGGCTATAATTGCGTCCGCTTCGCCGGCATCGCAATTACCGTAACGCTCAATGAGGCGGTCACGGGACATTTGCGCTTCGGGTTTATCGCTGGCCATAAAGGCGAGTTTTTCAAACGTGCTCATATCGCTTTTGTGGCGGGCTTTCCGCGCTTTGTCAAAAGGCTAAACCCGTGCTTAAAGATCAGACAGCGCAGTTTGCGGATATTCGGCCAGCGGCGCTAAGCCATGACGCAGTGTGCTGAGGTTTGACGTCGCTTGGGACATAACATTAATTGCATGATAGCGGGTCAGGGCGAGCATATTGGCCGCGCCGTTATCGCCGCTCATTAAGCCGCTGCAGCTTGCTTTAATCAGCAAACTGCCGGCAATGATTTCGCTGCAAAGGCGAAGATAGGGCGTTGCGCCTGCCAGAGCATCTTCATCACTGCCGGCCAGCATAATGTCCGTGGCCTCAGTCAGAGTCGCAATGCCGCCGGATATGGCTGTCTCCAAAATACTCAAATCAACGTCCGTTTTTGCATTCGCGGGTAAAATCATGTCTTTGATAAGAAGCAGGTCTTGGATTTGCGCGCGCATAGCTTCGCCGCCATCACGGCGCAATTTGCGTCCGACCAGATCAATGGCCTGAATACCGTTTGTGCC